>JBEQAI010000059.1:0-12673 GCA_041640415.1 Ammoniphilus sp.
CCACGCTCGCTTGAGGAAGTCATTTATTTTGCGTCTTATGTCGTTATCGATCCAGGTGATACTCCACTAGACCGCAAGCAGCTTCTTTCTGAGAAGGAACTACGCAATTATCGCGAGAAATATGGTAACTCTTTTGTTGCCGGCATGGGTGCGGAGTCCATTAAGAGGCTATTGGCTCAGATCGACTTAGATAAAGACGTAGAGCAATTGAAAGAAGAGCTGAACTCTGCTCAAGGTCAGCGTAGATCTAGAATCATTAAGCGATTAGAAGTACTTGAGTCCTTCCGTGCTTCTGGTAATAAGCCAGAGTGGATGGTACTTGATGTTCTTCCGGTTATCCCTCCTGAACTTCGTCCGATGGTTCAGTTGGATGGGGGTCGCTTTGCGACTTCTGACTTGAACGACTTATACCGTCGTGTAATCAATCGTAACAATCGTCTTAAGAGACTTCTTGACCTTGGGGCACCGGATATCATTGTTCAGAATGAAAAACGGATGTTGCAAGAAGCTGTCGATGCGCTAATCGATAATGGTCGTCGCGGCAGACCGGTTACCGGACCAGGAAATCGCCCATTAAAGTCCTTGAGCCATATGCTTAAAGGAAAGCAAGGGCGTTTCCGTCAGAACTTGCTAGGTAAGCGTGTTGACTATTCCGGTCGTTCTGTAATCGTGGTAGGGCCGAACTTAAGAATGTATCAGTGCGGTTTGCCGAAGGAAATGGCTCTTGAGCTATTTAAGCCATTTGTGATGAAGGAGTTAGTAAGTAAGGGTCTTGCTCACAACATCAAGAGTGCGAAGCGTAAGGTTGAGCGGGTTCACCCAGAAATTTGGGATGTTCTTGAAGAAGTGATCAAGGAGCATCCGGTTCTATTGAACCGTGCCCCTACCTTGCACAGACTAGGGATCCAGGCGTTTGAACCGATTCTTGTAGAAGGGCGTGCGATTCGTCTTCACCCGCTGGTATGTACAGCTTATAATGCTGACTTTGACGGAGACCAAATGGCGGTTCACGTACCGCTTTCTGCAGAAGCGCAAGCGGAAGCTCGTCTGCTCATGTTAGCTGCTCATAATATCTTGAACCCGAAGGATGGTAAGCCGGTTGTAACTCCTTCTCAGGATATGGTATTGGGAAGTTACTATTTAACGACGGAAAGAGTTGGGGCAAAAGGGGAAGCGCAGATTTTCCATTCTCCGAATGCCGCGATTCACGCATACCAAAACGGTTTAATCTCATTGCATGCTCGCGTGGCTGTACCAGCAAGGACTCTAAAGAAAACGTCCTTTACGCCACAACAGGAGCAAGCGCTCATTGTTACAACAACAGGTAAAATCATCTTTAACGAGATTTTCCCTCCTGATATGCCGTTTATCAATGAACCGACGAAAACGAACTTAAAGGTTGGTACGCCGGATCGCTATTTTATCTTTGATAAAGGAATCAGCGTTAGAGAATTCATCGATAACAATTTGGCTAAAGAGCAGGATGCTGTCAAAAAAGGTTTCTTAGGAACGATCATCGGGGAAGTGTTCAGTCGTTTCGGAACGACGCAAACAACGGTCATGCTAGATAGAGTAAAGGATCTAGGATTTACCTATTCTACGAAGGCAGGCTTAACGGTTGCGGTAGCGGACATTAAGACCCCAGAAGAAAAGAAGAGAATTATTGCGGCAGCAGAAGAAAGAGTTCAAACGATTATGCATCAATATCGTCGCGGTTTGATCACGGAAGACGAGCGTTATGATCGTGTTATCAGCGTATGGAGTAAAGCCAAGGATGAGGTAACAGAAGTTCTGATGTCCTCCTTGGATAAGTTTAACTCTATCTATATGATGGCGAACTCTGGTGCCCGTGGTAACGTCTCGCAGATTACCCAGCTTGCTGGGATGCGTGGATTGATGGCGAACCCGTCTGGTCGAATCATCGAGTTGCCAATCAAGTCTAACTTCCGTGAAGGTCTAACGGTATTGGAGTACTTTATTTCGACTCACGGTGCGCGTAAAGGTTTGGCGGATACCGCATTGCGTACCGCTGACTCTGGTTATTTAACACGTCGTTTGGTTGACGTTGCCCAAGACGTTATCGTCCGTGAAATTGATTGCGGAACGGATAAAGGACTTAAGGTGTCTCCAATTGTCGATGGTAAGAACAAGATTGAGGATCTTTACGATCGTATTAATGGGCGTATTTCGTTTGCTACGGTACGTCACCCAGAAACGGGCGAAGTGATTATTAGGAAAAATGAATTGATTACGGAGGATATTGCTGATGTATTAGCCAACCAGCTTGGCTTAGAGTCTGTTCATATCCGTACCGTATTGACTTGCCGTACCCAGCATGGGGTATGTAAACGATGCTACGGCCGTAACTTGGCAACAGGTCAAGACGTAGAAATCGGGGAGGCAGTAGGGATCATCGCTGCTCAGTCGATCGGGGAGCCAGGTACTCAGTTAACGATGCGTACGTTCCACACCGGAGGGGTAGCTGGAGACGATATTACGCAAGGTTTGCCGCGTATTCAGGAATTGTTTGAGGCCCGTAATCCGAAAGGTCAAGCGACCATTACGGAGTTCGACGGAGAAATAGTGGATATCCGCGATACCAAGGATCGTCGTGAAATTGAAGTGAAGGGCCATGCTGAGTCTAAGACCTATCAGATTCCGTTTGGATCTCGTCTGAAGGTTGCTCCAGGCGCCAAGCTTCAAGCGGGCGATGAATTAACCGAGGGTTCTATCGATCCGAAGGAAATGCTTCGTATTAAGGGTCTCCGCGGTGTGCAGTACTACATCTTGCAAGAGGTACAGAAGGTATACCGTATGCAGGGGGTAGAAATTAACGATAAGCACGTAGAGGTTATGATTCGCCAGATGCTCCGTAAGATCCGGATCATTGACAGCGGTACGACCGACCTGCTTCCAGGTTCCTATGTGGATATCCATGAGTATGAGGATGCGAACCGCAAGGTATTCGCTCAAGGCGGAGAGCCGGCTGTTGCGAGACCGGTATTGCTTGGTATTACCAAGGCTTCACTTGAGACGGAGTCCTTCCTATCTGCGGCATCGTTCCAAGAAACCACTCGCGTGTTAACGGATGCTGCCATTAAAGGTAAAGTTGACCGCTTGCTTGGTCTGAAAGAAAATGTTATTATCGGGAAGTTGATTCCTGCTGGTACAGGGATGTCAAGATATCGCAACACACGCTTAGTGAATGACCAAGACGAAAACGAGGATGCACTGGTTGTAGATCCTGATACAAAAGAAATTGTAACAGTTGAATAAATAGTGTTGACTTCCTTTTCTGAAGATGGTATTATCTCTTAGTGTGCCAAGTAACCCTGTGCTTTGGAGGATGTAAGATGTCTTATGATAAAGTCAAACAGGCTACTCGATTGATCATTGGCATGAAACAAACGTTAAAAGCCGTTGAGCAAGGTATGGTGAAGGAAGTCTTTGTCGCCAAGGACGCGGATCCGAAGGTAACCGGGAAAATCCTACAGCTCTGCAGAGAGAAGGGAGTTCCGGTAGAAACCGTAGACTCGATGAGACAGCTCGGTAAAGCATGTGGAATTGAAGTCGGAGCCGCAACAGCCGCGATTTTGATAAATGAGTAGGTACTTTTCAGTTTTTGCTACACGATCCTCACAGCACCGCGATAGGTGCTGTGAGATGTGTACAAAAACTTTTACTTTGCTCATATATGATTCACCTGGATCTGTGGACTTAAAGAAAGCCGTTTTAAACTTTTTTGAAGGAGGTGCGACAAATGCCAACAATTAATCAGTTAGTACGCAAAGGTCGCGAAAGAAAAGAGGTAAAATCCAAGGCTCCTGCTCTATTGAAGAGCTACAACAGCATGAAGAAGGAGCACAACGATTTAGCTTCTCCGCAAAAGCGTGGAGTTTGCACTCGTGTAGGTACTATGACTCCAAAGAAGCCTAACTCCGCTCTTCGTAAATATGCTCGTGTGCGCTTAACCAACGGGATTGAGGTTACTGCTTACATCCCTGGTATCGGACATAACCTTCAAGAGCACAGCGTTGTTCTTGTTCGTGGAGGCCGTGTTAAGGATCTTCCGGGTGTACGTTACAAAATCATCCGTGGTGCATTGGATACTGCTGGGGTTGCTAACCGTAAGCAAGCTCGTTCTCGCTATGGCGCGAAGCGTCCTAAGCCAGCTAAGAAGTAATCAGTTTAGAACGTTCAAACAAGCTATTTAAGAAGAATTTACTGGATAAAGGAGGGAAATAGCATGCCACGTAAAGGTCCGGTTACTCGTAGAGACGTACTGCCAGATCCAATTTACAATAGCAAGCTAGTTACTCGTCTTGTTAACCGTATGATGGTTGACGGAAAGAAAGGAACCGCACAAGGAATTCTTTATGGTGCATTTGATGTAATCAAGGAGCGCACGGGTCGTGAGCCTCTTGAAGTATTCGAAGAAGCTATGAAGAACATCATGCCTGTACTAGAAGTTCGTGCTCGTCGTGTTGGGGGTGCTAACTACCAAGTTCCTGTGGAAGTTAGACCTGAAAGACGTACAGCGCTTGGACTTCGTTGGTTGGTTCAATATTCCCGTAACCGCGGAGAGAAGACGATGCAAGAGCGCCTAGCTGCCGAGATCTTGGATGCAGCTAACAACGCTGGTGCTTCTGTTAAGAAGCGCGAAGACACCCACAAGATGGCTGAAGCGAACAAGGCGTTTGCTCACTATCGTTGGTAGAATTAAGATTACTGCCTAGCATTGGCTGGCGGTAGATATCCCCTACCGATAGGTATAGGATAAAAATTTAACAAAAACTACACATCCCCATAGCGTGCAGCATCTGGATAAGATACTGCATTTGGGTGTACAATCGTAATGGGAAAGCTGACAAGCTTTTCCGTTACATACTCTATATACTTGAAAGGAGTCAAAATCATGGGTCGCGAATTCCCCTTGTTAAAGACTCGTAATATCGGGATCATGGCACACATCGATGCTGGTAAAACCACCACGACTGAGCGTATCCTTTTCTATACTGGCCGCGTTCATAAGATCGGGGAAGTTCACGAAGGTGGAGCTACGATGGACTGGATGGAGCAAGAGCAAGAGCGCGGAATCACCATTACATCCGCTGCTACAACTGCTCAGTGGAAAGGTCATCGAGTAAACATCATCGACACACCTGGACACGTAGACTTCACAGTAGAAGTAGAACGTTCTCTTCGTGTACTTGACGGTGCGGTAGGCGTATTCTGCGCTAAAGGTGGCGTAGAGCCTCAATCTGAAACCGTATGGCGCCAAGCTGACAAGTATGGTGTACCACGTATCGCTTATGTAAACAAAATGGACATCATTGGTGCGGACTTCTTATCTGCTGTAAGCCAAATGCGTGATCGCTTGAAGGCTAATGCTGTTCCTGTTATGCTACCAATCGGTGCTGAAGACACGTTCAAAGGTATGATTGATCTTGTAACGATGAAAGCGATCATCTATACAGATGACTTAGGAACGACTTCTGAAGCTGTTGAGATTCCTGCAGATATGAAGGATCTAGCTGAAGAATGGCGTACAAACCTCATCGAGAGAGTATCTGAATTAGATGAAGAGCTAATGGAGAAGTATATGGAAGGTATCGAGCCGACTGAAGAAGAGATCAAGGCTGTTCTTCGCCGTGCGACTTGTAATGTTGAGATCACTCCAGTTCTTTGCGGATCTTCCTACAAGAATAAAGGTGTTCAACCGATGCTTGACGCGGTTATCGACTACTTGCCATCTCCACTAGATGTACCTGCAATCAAAGGTGTTCTTCCAGATTCTGAAGACGAAGTAGTTCGTGAGTCTGATGACAATGGTCCTTTCTCCGCACTTGCGTTCAAGATCATGACTGACCCTTATGTAGGTAAGCTAACATTCTTCCGTGTATACTCTGGAACTTTAAGCTCTGGTTCTTATGTATTGAACTCTACTAAAGGTAAGCGCGAGCGTATCGGACGTATTCTTCAAATGCATGCTAACCACCGTGAAGAAATTCCAATGGTATATGCTGGTGATATTGCTGCTGCCGTAGGTTTAAAAGATACGACGACTGGCGACACTTTATGTGATGAAAAGAATCCAGTTATTCTTGAGTCCATGGAGTTCCCTGAGCCGGTTATCTCTGTTGCGATCGAGCCTAAGACCAAGGCTGACCAAGACAAGATGGGTATCGCTTTGATGAAGCTTTCTGAAGAAGATCCTACGTTTAAGACTTTCACTGACGAAGAAACTGGCCAAACGATCATTTCTGGTATGGGTGAGCTTCACCTTGACATCATCGTTGACCGTATGAAGCGTGAGTTTAAAGTAGAAGCTAACGTAGGTGCTCCACAGGTTGCTTACAAAGAAACCTTCCGTGGATCTGCTAAGGTTGAAGGTAAGTTCGTACGCCAATCCGGGGGACGTGGACAGTTCGGTCACGTTTGGGTGGAGTTCGAGCCGCTTGAAGCTGGTGCAGGATTCGAATTCGTTAACAAAATCGTGGGTGGGGTTGTTCCAAGAGAATACATCCCGGCCGTTCAAGCTGGTATCGAAGAATCCATGAAAAATGGTGTTCTTGCTGGATATCCTTTACTTGACGTGCGTGCTACGATCGTTGACGGAAGCTACCACGATGTTGACTCTTCTGAAATGGCGTTTAAAGTAGCTGGATCCCTAGCTCTTAAAGAAGCCGGTAAGAAGTGTAACCCTGTTCTTCTTGAGCCAATGATGAGAGTAGAAGTTGTTGTTCCTGAAGAGTACATGGGAGACATCATGGGTGATATCAGTTCCCGTCGTGGACGTATCGAAGGTATGGAATCTCGTGCTGGTGCACAAGTTATCCGTGGTTTTGTTCCTCTATCCGAAATGTTTGGTTACGCTACTAACTTGCGTTCCCGTACACAAGGTCGTGGAAACTACACCATGACTTTCGATCACTACGAAGAAGTACCAAAGTCCGTTTCTGAAGAGATCATTAAGAAGAACAAAGGATAATATCCTCGTTCAAAAATCTTAATAGATTAGGACTTCCCTTATTAAGAAGAAAGGTATAAAATAGCTTTTGGGTCTATTCCCGTTTTATACCTTTCCTTATATAAATTCTATACTTACTAACAAAACACGTTGAAAGACGTTATAGTTTAAGGAGGCTAAACTCATGGCAAAAGCTAAATTCGAACGTAACAAGCCACACGTTAATATTGGAACTATCGGTCACGTTGACCACGGTAAAACCACTTTGACTGCTGCAATCACAACTGTATTGGCTCAAACTGGTGGAGCTACAGCTATGGATTATGGTAGCATTGACGCTGCTCCTGAAGAAAGAGAGCGTGGAATTACGATCTCTACAGCACACGTTGAGTATGAGACTACTAACCGTCACTATGCTCACGTTGACTGCCCTGGACATGCTGACTATGTTAAGAACATGATCACTGGTGCTGCACAAATGGACGGAGCGATCCTAGTAGTATCTGCTGCTGACGGTCCTATGCCACAAACTCGTGAGCACATCCTTCTTTCTCGCCAAGTAGGGGTTCCTTACATCGTAGTATTCATGAACAAGTGCGACATGGTTGACGATGAAGAGCTTCTTGAGTTGGTTGAAATGGAAATCCGTGATCTTCTTTCTGAGTATGAGTTCCCTGGTGATGACACTCCAGTTGTTAAGGGTTCTGCTAAAGAAGCTCTTGACAATCCTACTGGTGAGTGGGCACAAAAGATCCATGAATTAATGGAAGCTGTTGACTCTTACATCCCAACTCCTGAGCGCGATGTAGACAAGCCTTTCTTAATGCCTGTTGAGGACGTATTCTCTATCACAGGTCGTGGAACAGTTGCTACTGGTCGTGTTGAGCGTGGAATCGTTAAAGTTGGTGACGTAGTTCAAATCATCGGTTTGACTGAAGAGCCTAAGCAAACAACTGTAACTGGTGTTGAGATGTTCCGTAAGCTTCTTGACCAAGCTCAAGCTGGAGACAACATCGGAGCTCTTCTTCGTGGGGTAACTCGTGAAGATATCGAGCGTGGACAATGTTTGGCTAAGCCAGGTTCCGTTAAGCCTCACAGCAAGTTCACTGCAGAAGTATACGTATTGTCTAAAGAAGAAGGTGGACGTCACACTCCATTCTTCGCTAACTACCGTCCACAGTTCTACTTCCGTACAACTGACGTAACTGGAATCATCAAGTTAGCTGAAGGTGTAGAAATGGTTATGCCTGGTGACAACGTAACTTTCGACGTTGAACTAATCAGCACAATCGCTATGGAAGAAGGAACTCGCTTCGCTATCCGTGAAGGCGGACGTACTGTAGGCGCTGGCGTTGTTGCTAAAATCCTTGAGTAGTATATAAATTTAAAAGGCTTCTCCTAACTTAGTTGGGAGAAGCCTTTTGTTTTTGATAAATCCTTTGTAACTCTACGCTTTAATAACTATGCCAGCTTGTCCTATGAGTGGATTACCGGCCCCTCTTGGTGCTGCTGCGTGATCTTAACTATGTGCTGTACAGCTTCCTCCACTTGATCAACGTTTACATGATAAAACGGTCCATCATATTCCTCTAGCTTATGTTGATACCTTGGATCGTAATAATGGTCCAGCAAGAGGACGATCAAGTCTTTATACTGTTCCTGTTCAATGCATGCAATAAGTTGTTCCTTGATCTTAGGTACAAATCGTTTGAGGATAGGCGTAATAGCTTCCATCACCCGAGCATTAAACCGCTCATGCGTTAGGTAAGGCTCGACATACTCTTGATAGATTCGCTCCGCTCTAATTTCAACGGAGGTTTCCAATACGATATGTATACCCTTCGCTTTAGCTTCCAGCAGAAATTCAGGCTGCACAGCTTTGCCAATGCGTCGGCTCTCGGCTTCCATAAAGACAAAAGGGAGGCCTTTTAGTTTTACGAGCTGATGGTATAAGAGGGCCTCAAATGTCTTTTGATTATGGACGGGCGTACCGATTCCTCCGAAAACAGAGCCACGGTGTCCTGCACATTTCTCCAAGTCAAGGACAGGAAAGCCTCTTTCTTTCAACTGTTCAAGGACTAATGTTTTTCCTACGCCTGTCATGCCATGAAGCACGATAAAGCGTTCGGGTAATAAGGATGCATTCAGGTGATCAAGAATCCATTGGCGATACTGCTTGAAGCCGCCGGTGAGACGCTGGACGGGCAATCCTGACATCTCTGCAAACGTAGCAACGGATTTACTCCTCATGCCGCCTCTCCAGCAGTAGATAATGGGATTCTGGCCGGATGCGGTGGCTTGTCGAATTTCTTTCATAAGATCTGGGATCTTGGGGGATACCAACTCCATCCCCAGCCATTTGGCGGGATCCTGGCCTTTGATCTTATAGGTGGTACCGACTTGGGCTCGTTCTTCATTGTTGAATAAGGGGATATTGATTGCCCCTGGGATATGAGATTCTTCATATTCTCCCGGAGATCTCACATCAATAAAGACGGGGTTTTGAATATGAATGGCCTGGTGAATATCGATTTCTTTCATGTTGAGCATCTCCTGAATTGGATTAGGTTCCTGTTTTCATGTAAGATAGATAAGGGATGTCTTTTTATTAAAAAAAGGAGGTCGTGATATGTCAGAACAAACTCAAGTTAAACTAACGTCTCTGTCTAGCAAAGCGGGCTGAGGCTGCAAAATAGGTCCTGAAGACCTGGCGCAAGTGTTGCGTCATTTACCTACTTCTGCTGAAGTGGATCCCAATCTGCTAGTTGGATTGGATGTTCCCGACGATGCTGGCGTATATAAATTAACGGATGAGATTGCACTAGTTCAGACTGTTGATTATTTTACCCCTATTGTAGATAATCCTCGCATGTTTGGTCAAATCGCTGCCGCAAATGCATTAAGCGATGTGTATGCGATGGGTGGTAAGCCTCTTACGGTCTTAAATATTGTAGGTTTTCCGATTAAGAAGCTAGACCCTTCCATCCTAGCGGATATTCTAAGAGGAGCCGGTGAAAAGGTTCAAGAAGCCGGTGCCCTTATTGTCGGCGGTCATTCCATTGACGACCAAGAACCGAAGTTTGGAATGGCCGTTACCGGAATCGTAAGACCGGATCGCGTCTGGACAAACCATGGAGCGAAGCCAGGAGATGCCTTAATCCTGACCAAGCCTATTGGGGTAGGGATTTTAACCACAGCAATCAAGCGTGATCTATTGAATGAAGAAGAAATTCAAAGAGTTACCGAAGTGATGGCAGAGCTAAATAAAAAAGCAGCGGAAGTATTTATGAATTATTCTATCCATGCCTGCACTGATATAACGGGCTTTGGTTTACTCGGACATGCAAAGGAAATGGCTTCAGGAAGCGGAGTAGGAATGGTGATAGATAAAGCTCAGGTTCCTGTCTTGCCAAGAGCCTATGAGCTTGCCGAGCAAGGCATCGTTCCAGGAGGAACGAAAGCGAATCATAAATGGATAAATGACTGTGTCGACTATGGAGAACTAACCGAATCGGAACAGTTCCTTCTTTGCGATGCCGTGACTTCGGGTGGCCTGATGGTAAGTCTGCCAGAGGCAGAAGCTCAGGCTTGCTTGGAGGCATTACGGACGGCGGGTATTACAGACGCAGGTATTATAGGAAGGGTCACGGATGAGCATGTGGGCTGCCTAAAAATAGTCGGCTAAAGAACAAATGAGAAGAGCAGGAGAGTATAGACTCCTGCTCCTCTACCGTTTAGCCTTCTCGTATAAGTGAATATAGGATTGAGCTTCCTTCAGTGGAGAAAATCGCTCCATCGTCCTCTGCTGGGCCTGCTGAACCACTCGAGCTCTTTCGGTGGGTTTCTCCATGATGAAGGTTACCCACTCGATGAAGTCTTCGCTCGATTCATATAACCATCCGGTGACCCCATGCTCGATGAGGCTTTCGTTTGCTGGGTTTTTTCTGGCGATTACAGGTCTGCCCATAGCCATCGCTTCCATAATGGCTAAGGATTGACCTTCCGAGATGGAAGTATTGATCACAATATTTGCTTGATTGTACCAGCCTGTCATCACTTCGAATGGGACTACGCCGGCATAACGCATCCAAGGGTGTGCTTGACTTTCAGCTAGGACCTGTTGATGGACCTGTTCGTCAAGATTAGCCCCGAGGATAGTATAAGTGAGCAAGGGAAACTGTTTGACAAGGATGTCCATGGCTGGCAGTACATGCAATACATCCTTTACAGGACGAAGACCTGCAGGTAGAAGGATCCGTGGAAAATCATAGTCTACGCTTGGGTTGACCTGCCAAGAGATCCATGCCGCTTGGGGAATGATTGAGGTTTTAGGCATCCAGTGAGGATAGAGTTGCTCAACCTTACTAAGGGCATCTTGCGTAAAGACGGTGATAAACTGAGCGCGATCCAATAGATGAAAGACATCGTCAGACATCGATTCTTGCAGATCATGATTAATATCCGTCCCGCCCATGGTCACGATATACGGTTTGGAGGCAAGGAAGTCATTTTCTTTTGCCCATGCAGCGAATCGTGTAGCATGTAAAATATGAATGACATCGGCATGAGGAAGATGCCAGGGATCTTTCTCAGCGTATGGAAATACGGAGGTCTGGATACCGTTTTTCTGCAGAAAATGAATAATACGTTTCGAGGTTGTCGCGTTGCCTCGAGGTTGGTTAAAATAAGGTGTAAAAAAAAGGATATGCATCATTTCACCTTCCTGAAAGGAGCTATTTACTATGCAGGCAGAGCAAAAGCAGCTCCTTCGAGAGATTCCTGCTGTTCATCATTTTACACATGATCCTCTTGTTATGGAATGGATCAAAGAACATCAGATTCCAGAGGGGCTCTTTAATCAGATGGTGAAGGAAACCATCGATGAGTTTCGCAAACAAATCTTAAGCCAGCAGATCTCCGAGGTATCCTATTCCATAGTATTAGAAAAGATTAAAAATAAAATTAAACAAACACAAGAACAAAATTTGCAGCCTGTTATCAATGGTACCGGAGTCATTCTTCATACGAATCTGGGAAGAGCAGTTTTGGCTGAAGAAGCGATAAGCCAAATGACAGAAGTCGCTATTGGGTATAGTAACTTAGAGTACCGGATTGAAGAGGGCAGAAGAGGATCACGTCATGATCACGTTGAAGAGCTAATACGGAGACTGACGGGCGCTGAGGCGGCGATGGTCGTGAATAATAATGCTGCTGCTGTTTTCCTCGTTCTTCGAGAGCTGGCTCGTGATAAGGAAGTCATTGTATCGCGCGGTCAGCTAGTGGAGATTGGGGGGTCTTTTCGAGTTTCTGAGATTATGAAAGAAAGCGGCGCTATCCTCCATGAAGTAGGGACCACGAATAAGACGCATCTTCGTGACTATGAACAAGCGATGAACGAGCAGACCGCTCTACTGCTTAAGGTGCATACCTCGAACTTTATGATAAGCGGCTTTATCAAAAGTGTTGGCTTACCGGAGCTGGTTGAGCTAGGCAAACGACATGGGGTTCCTGTCTATGAGGATCTGGGAAGTGGAGTATTGTACGATCTTCGAAAACATGGGATCGGGGATGAACCGGTAATCCAGGAAAGTATCGAACAAGGAGCAGATCTTGTCACCTTCAGTGGGGACAAGCTGTTAGGAGGGCCGCAAGTCGGGGTCATTGCAGGGAAAAAGAAATGGATCGACCGGTTGAAGAAAAACC
>JBEQAI010000060.1:0-12665 GCA_041640415.1 Ammoniphilus sp.
TATCGGATGTTCAATTGAATTCCATCAGGGACATGCAACTGTTCAGCTACATCTTTTCGGATGCGAATGAGGGATCCGTTACTGGTAAAGGTCTGAACTTGGCAAGAAATAGACTTTTGTCCCACTTGAAGAGAAATAGGGGAACGCAGAGGGATTTGCAGAGATTGCTGGATCTTAGGGCTAATTTGCACTTGACTCCCCGAAGGGAAGTCCGACATCTCGTCTACCTGTACTCCCACGCAAATATGAGACATGCATATTCCCCTTCCCAATAGGCTTTCAATTACTGTATAGTATGAGGGCATCCTTGCCTTTGTGAAATAAGTAGGCTCTAAGGAAAAAACGGACAATTAATGAAAGGAGATGACCAACCTGTGTCATGGCCATTATTATTGCTTCTCCAGATGGGAATTGGAGCCCTGATTGGAGGAATGACAAACGAACTGGCGATTCGCATGCTCTTTAGGCCTTATAAAGCGATTTATCTAGGAAAGTGGAGAATGCCTTTTACCCCAGGTCTAATTCCCAAGAGGCATGACGAGTTAGCCATTCAGATGGGAAAGTTAGTAGAAAACTTCTTAATTACGCCACAGGGCGTAAGGTCGATGCTGATGAAGGGTCAGGTGGATCAGGAAATTCAGCAATGGCTTTTAAAAAGGGTGGATCAGTGGGCATCCTCTGAAGAAACCATACAAGAATTAATGACTAGATGGGGCATGCCGCTCACAGAAAATCTCGAAGCGCGGGTTCGGGATCAGCTGGTCATTCACTTGGGAGAGCGAGTAACCCAGGCTAGTTATTTAACCTTAGATGAGCTGCTTCCTGAGGATGCCAAGAAAGGGTTAGAAAATAAGATTGCTGACGCTGCTCCCTATCTGTTAGAAAAGATGTCACGTTTTCTCGGATCAAGAGAAGGTGAAGTGATGATTAAGGGAATGCTGTCGCAGTTGTCAGGCGGTTTAGGGATGTTTGGCGGACTTGCGTCCATGCTGTTATCGGATGAGAAGGTGATTGCAAAGGTAGGCTCCTCCCTGGAAGCTGCCTTGAAAAATGAAGAGCTCCAGGCTAAGCTGGGTGCCCTTTTGCAGCAAGAGTTTAAGAGCCTATATCAGAAGCAAGTCGGAGAGGTGATTCACTGGATCGGCCATGAAAAGGTCGAGGGTGGGATTCGCTTCCTTGTTGATCGTATCGTCGATAGGGACAAGATAGGAAGCATTAGGCTCAATTCGATCCTTCAACCCATCCAAACGTACATAGAAGAAGCCATCCCTTCTTTGGTAGCCTCCTTGTTAGCATGGGTGGAAAACAACCTGGAGGCTGGACTGAAGAAGATCAATCTTACCCAAATAGCAGCTGCTCAAGTAGAGGCTTTCCCGGTCAATAAGCTTGAAGAAATGATCATTAGTATTACTGGAAAGGAACTGAAAATGATCACGGTCTTTGGCGCTATACTAGGCGGATTGATTGGAGCTGTTCAAGGTTTACTTGTCCTTTTTCTGAAATAGTGGCTGCTTAAGCTGATTTCTGGTATGATCTAGGTGTTAAATTATGGTTAATTGGAGGGAGCAACAATGGACATTCTTTTTCATGGACATTCTACAGTCCAGATTACGAGTAACGGAAAGTCGCTGATTATCGACCCTTTTATTACGCATAATCCTTTAGCTAAAACGAAAGCAGAAGATGTGAAGGTAGATTACATATTGCTTACCCATGGCCATGGCGACCATATCGGGGATGCCTTAACCATTGCCAAAAATAATGATGCGACGATCATCGCTACACATGAGTTGGCGACCTTTTTCTCTTGGCAAGGAGCGAAAGTCCATTCCATGAATACGGGAGGGTCTAAAGCTTTCGACTTTTTCAAGGTGAAGTTTACGCAAGCGTTTCATAGCTCGGGGTATACTTCGGATGATGAGCAGAAGATCGTGTATCTAGGTATGCCTTGCGGGATTTTGCTGACCATGGAGGGAAAGACCCTCTACCATGCCGGAGATACAGCTTTATTCGGGGATATGAAGCTGTTGGGTGAATTGAACGCCATTGATATCGCCTTCCTTCCCATCGGAGATAACTTTACAATGGGTCCTGACGATGCCGTCATTGCTGCAGGATGGATTCAAGCTAAAAATACAATACCAATTCACTACAATACCTTCGGTCTCATTGAACAGGATGGACATGCTTTTATTGAGGAATTAAGGAAAAAAGGGTTGCAAGGTGCCGTTGTTGAACCCGGAGAAACGATTTCAGCAGATTAGAAATTATAAAATATCTATAATTCATTATCTGCATAAGTGCAACTAGGCTGCCGCACAACTCACTTGACATAAAAAACGTCAAGTGGAGTTTCTTCGCCTAGGCTTGGCGCCAGCCAAGTTTTCTTTACCACATAGGAAAGTTTAAGTTCACTAAAGCATTAAAGTGAACGAACTTTCCTATTGGCATGAAAAACTTCTTCTAAAAGCGGTCTGGCTTCCATGTAATACTTCGATAGAAGTTTTTCTTACTAAATTGAAAAGAACATGTAACATCCTTGTAATATTCCTTTGTTAAGATCAAACTACGATGAAAACCCCCTTAATAATACTGAGTGGCTCATGCCACTCCATTTTTTTTGACCTTTTCCGACAAAAATTCAGTTGAACTAAAAAAATGTGAAAAAATTATGTTAATTTATAAGGAAATGCTATCCAATTTGTCGAAATTACGCTATACTAGGAAAGGTAGATTTTAAGAATAGTAGATTTACATACATAATAGGAATTGGACATATGGTGGTGAGCAGATGAAGAAGAGATTAGCCGGGTTTTTGCTAGCTACGCTGCTGTATGCTACATCAGCGGGTGCAGAAGATTATGTCGTGGTAGCAGGAGATACGCTTAGTGGCATTGCCTCGAAATACGGTGTGAGTGTGGAAGGGTTAAAAGCAGCAAACGGTCTTAACTCCGAATTTCTAAGCATTAACCAGAAGCTTGTGATCCCAGAAGCTGCTGAAGAGCAAGTTTCCAAAGCTAAAAAGATGGTTTTTATTAGTGTTGATGATCTTGGCTTAAGAGAAGATGAGAACCAGCAATCAAAGGTAATCACAACCTTAGACCGAGGAGCTAGAGTAGAGCTCCTAGAAACAAACGCAAAGTGGTCTAAAATCAAGGTGGGAGAACACATTGGGTTTGTGGCTACAGAGCATTTGACCAATAATATGGAAGATTCCTCGCGTGCACTGGAGATGCTCCTTGGTAGGGTGAAGACGCTCGCAGTGGGACTGGCAGGAACCCCTTACCGCTCTGGCGGGACAAGCCCCAAAGGGTTTGATTGCAGTGGATTTACTAGCTATGTCATGGGGCAGATGGGAGTCAAGCTCCCAAGAACATCGGTTGATCAATTTTCAGTGGGGAGTAAGGTAGATCGAAGTAATCTTAGAGTCGGGGATCTATTATTTTTTGATACCCTGAAGAAAGGCCGCATTTCTCATGTAGGAATTTATATCGGCAACAATAAGATGATCCATTCTGCAACACGGAAAGTTGAAGTTAGTGATTTAAGCTGGTATTTTAAGAATTATCGCTATTATGGGGCGAAACGAGTTCTCACGGTCTCACAAAAATAATACATATAAGATGGATAAGCCACTTCGCTATGAAGTGGCTTTATGCATATTTCCTAGTAATTAGACGAAAATGAGAAAGAAGGAAGGGGAGAGGGAGCATATGCGAAAGTTTGGTTTGGCTTTTGCCATTCTTTTTATTATTTACAGTGTTGCTATCGGCTGGTATCTGCTTGAAACAAACAGCTCGTTGCCAGAGGAGCTTCGCGGAAGTCCAGCCGACCCGGCTACATTCATGACAGCGGAGCAGCTCGAGAAGTCGGTTACGTACTCCAGAATCAAAAACATTGTCTTTTTCGTTCGTGGTCCACTGGAATGGGGAATGTATCTTCTCATTCTCGGAATGGGAGTGGCGACTCTTTATAAAAAATGGGCCATGCGTGTGGGGGGGTCATTTTTTCAAGCGATAATTTTTGTTTTTTTGCTAACCCTCACAACGAGTTTATTTCACTTTCCGTTAGATTACTTCATGTTTCACCTTAGGCATGAGTACGGGATTACGAGTGAGCCTTTCATGAGCTGGACCATTGATAAGCTAAAGGCATTTGGCCTTTCGGTTGTGATGGTCAGTCCGATTGTGTGGGGGCTCTATCAAATCATCAAAAGAACCGCAAGATGGTGGTTATGGTGTTGGCTCGTATCCATACCGGTTGCCTTGTTTTTTATGTATATCCAGCCAGTCGTACTAGATCCTGTTTTTCATGAGTTTACCCCCTTGAAGGATGAGCGGTTGAAACAAGAAATTCTTCAGTTGGCTGAGCGGGCAGAGGTTCCGGTGGAACAGGTTTACGAAGTGAATATGTCGCGAAAAACCAATGCGCTGAACGCCTATGTGAACGGCATCGGGAACAATACAAGGATTGTGCTATGGGATACGACGCTCAAGAAATTGAAGGAGGACGAGGTTCTCTTTATCATGGCCCACGAAATCGGTCATTACGTGTTGAATCATATGATCTGGTTGTTTTTAGGGACGATAGGAATGGTTCTGGTGGCATTGTACGCTATTGCCCATCTTTCCCAATGGATTATCCAGCGGTTTGGGCATTGGTGGGGAATTAACCATATCAAAGATTTATCCTCTTTGCCGTTGATATTACTCTTCCTTTCGGTTTTGTCGTTTATTTCTATGCCTATCCAAAATGCCGTCTCTAGGCAATACGAGCTGGCGGCAGATCGATATGCGATGGAAATGATGGGGGACCCAGACGCGGCTACCCGGACCTTTCAGCGTTTAGCTGTGGAGGGATTATCCGAGGTTAATCCTCCGCCTCTGGTGAAATATTTTCTCTATGGGCACCCTACTTTACATGAGCGTATTGTTTATGTAAAAGAGTATGGACAGGGGAAATAAATAAAACGTATACTAAGCGAATGGAATTGAAGAATGTAGAGATAGGGGTATTCATTCATGAGATTGCGGAAAAAGCCTTGGGCTAAAGATGAAATTGTAGGGTATGACAAGTTGGTGGTATTAGAACCCGAGCGTTACCGCGGGCGTTGGAAAGAATGGTTTGGAAATAACCAGCCGATTCATGCTGAACTAGGTACGGGAAAAGGAAATTTTATCACAACGCTTGCGGAGAAAAATCCATCTGTGAATTACATAGCGGTAGAGGTTCGCGAAGAAGTCTTAATTTATGCAGTTAGAAAAGCTGCTCAAAAAGGTTTAACCAATATTGCCTTTCTTTGGCTGAACATCAATAAAATTGAGGAAAGCTTTGCGGAAGGAGAGCTGTCACGGATCTTCTTGAACTTTAGTGATCCATGGCCGAAAACGCGCCACGCCAAACGCCGCTTAACCCATCGTGAGTTTTTGGATAAGTATAAGAAGATTCTTGTACACGGGAACGAGATTCATCTTAAGACAGACAATGAAGGGTTATTTGAGTTTTCTTTAAACGAATTTAGCGACACGGGCTTCAGACTAAAAAATATTACATTTGATCTTCACCAAAGCCAATTTGAAGAAGCGAAATCCGTGATGACGGAATATGAACAAAAATTTGTCAGCAGAGGCATGAAGATTTACCGGGTTGAAGCCATTTATCAGTAGCTTGGCATTTCTTGTCCCCTCCCCTCATATAAATCTACAGTAATCAATGGGGGAGGCTGAGCGATTGAGAAAATTCCGTGCCCTAAGCTGTTTGGTCTTTGCACTTTGCCTTATTTTTTATGCGGTTCCTCGATTGCCCGTACAAGGGATTTCGGAGCTGGCTACAGGGTTCAGCTTGGTCTGGATCGCCTTTGCTTTCTTGGTTATAGGAAGTAATTTGTATTTTGTAATGGGTACAGACCGCCAGAAAGTCAAAAGGCGAGAAATGCCAGTGTACAGCAGCCTACGGCCACGAAACCGATCTATCAGTACAAAGAAAAGAAGGATATCTATTGATATCTAAAAGAGTAAGGGGTCTTCTGCATCGCTAAGCAGAAGACCCCTCTTTTCTTTTGGTGTATGTTGTTATTGTTATAATAACTAGGTATAATGGATGTATAACAGATTGATACAGGTCTTGAGAAGTCAGGGATACAATATAAAGATACAGGTGGTACACATGGCGACAAAGCATGAACAAATCTTAAAGCATATAGAAAGCCTTGAAGTGGGTTCGAAAATATCAGTCCGCCAAGTCGCGAAGGATCTGGATGTGAGTGAGGGGACCGCATACCGAGCGATTAAGGATGCGGAAGTCCAAGGTCTCGTAAGCACCATTGAGCGAGTCGGAACGGTTCGAATCGAAAAAAAGCAAAAGAAGAATATTGAGAAGCTTACTTTTGCAGAAGTAGTCAATATCGTAGACGGTCACGTTCTTGGGGGAAGAGAAGGACTACACAAAACTCTAAATAAGTTTGTCATCGGTGCAATGAAGCTGGAAGCCATGATGCGCTATGTTGAACCTGGCAGCTTGCTCATTATCGGGAATCGATATCAGGCTCATAAGCTGTCCCTCCAGTACGGAGCAGCCGTTTTAATTACTGGGGGATTTGATACGAGCGAAGATGTCAAGCAGTTAGCTGATGAACTGCAGCTCCCTATCATTTCAAGCAGTTATGATACGTTTACGGTAGCCGCTTTAATTAACCGTGCAATCTATGATCGATTGATAAAAAAAGAAATCGTGATGGTTGAGGACATCGTCACCCCGATGGAATCTACGTATTACCTGTATACCAATAGCAAAGTAAAGGATTGGCATGCCTTGTCCCAAGAGGTAGGGCATGGTCGTTTTCCCGTAGTTGATGAGCAGTTGAAGCTCCAAGGTGTCGTCACAACAAAAGATGTCATGGGGCATGAAGACGAAGTAGCGATTGATAAGCTCATGACGAAAAATCCGCTTACAGCTATGCCAAGAGTCTCTGTAGCTTCCGCAGCGCACATGATGGTATGGGAAGGGATTGAATTGCTCCCTGTCGTAGACAACCACAAAAAGCTGCTGGGAGTCATCAGCAGGCAGGATGTCTTGAAGGCAATGCAATATATCCAAAAGCAGCCACAAATTGGCGAGACCTTTGCCGATCAAATCATCTCCCGATTCGAAGAGGAAAAGCTGGATGGAGGGAATATCGTATTCCGAGGTGAGGTCACTCCACAGATGACGAATCATCTGGGTACAATCTCAAGTGGCGTCTTAACGACCATTGTCTCTGAATCCGGAAGCAGAGCCTTGCGTCAATATCGCAAGGGCGACATGGTCCCAGAAAATATTACGGTCTACTTCCTGAAGCCTGTACAGATCGAGAGCGCCATTGAAATAAGACCAAGAGTGATGGAGATCAGCCGTAAATTCGGCAAGGTTGAAGTCGAGGTGTTCCACCAAGGAACCCTTGTAGCCAAGGCTATGATGACCACGCAAGTGGTAGAGAGATAATTTGGGGAAAAGGGACCTTTGCAGGTTCCTTTTTAACGTAGAAAAAAGGAGAGAGGAAAGGCATGTGGCTCGCAGCGGCGTTAGGGACAGCCATTTGTTTTGGCGTAAATAATACGTTATTTAAGTGGGGGACAACCAGAGGACTGTCAAAAGTCAGCATCCAATTCTATTTTTACCTTATCGCTTTTCTTTGCCTCACCATTTTTGGAGTGGTAGATGGTACCTGGCAATGGAGCATACCGGCCTTGATCCTGGGAGGAACCGCTGGGATCCTCAATGCCAATGGCAACATTCAAATGTCAAAAGCATTCGAACGAGGACCAGCAGGAATCACCTCAGCGCTCATTGCTAGCAACGCCATTATTCCCATCCTGGCCTCCAGCATGTTTTTCCCTGATGCCATTACGCCAATGCAGTGGCTGGGAATTCTTCTGATGATCAGCGCATCGATCGTGATCCAGTACAAGCCAGGTGCTGGCAAGGACGTCAACTATAAGTCATGGCTTGTTCATATTCTATTGGCCTTAGTTTCTTTAGGTCTGGTCGCGTTTCTACTGAAAGTCGCTTCTTTCCATGATATCGGATTTTTGGCGTTGTTGAGTTCCTTTTATTTAGTAGGGTTAGTTTATTTGGCGGGTTTCAGTTTTTTAAGAGGGGAGACCATTCGGTTAGCAGAGCTGAAGGTTGGCGGTGTGGTTGGCCTGCTCAGTATTACAGGCTTCTTTTCCTATTTGTTCGCTCTAGAAAAGGGACCGGCTAGCATCATTTTTCCGATCATCAGCTTGAATTGTTTGGTTGTGATGATGGCAGGCTTGATTTTATTTAAAGAGAAGCTACAGACTTATCAGGTTGTTGCCCTGTTCGTTGCTTTGGCTGGATTGGTGATGGTAAGGGTGTAGGGGGGACCGGAGGCTCAGATCAGGAAATCAAAGCCGCAGCCCCTCCGCGTCCCATCCAAAAAGCCATCTATTTCGTCTGCAGCCCTTTGTAATAGCGATAGTTTTTCACCCCAGCCCATAAATTAAAGATGCCGAGGGCGAGCATAACAAAAGCTATTACTAAACGGATGGTCGTAAGATCAGGAAAGAGAAACTGGTTTGCCGCAAAAAGAATCAAGGTGATACCCATAAAAATATTCATCAAGCCTTGTCCAATTTTTTTGCCGACAGGGTGCTTGATCATTCTATATTGGAAGCCAAACACGATAGTTAAAAACAAGGCAGTAATGGTAAAGCCAGTCAAGATCATAGCGAACTTCCTTTCTTGATTTTTCTTTGACTCTGTTAGGTGTCAGTGTTAAATGGAAAATCTCCACTTAATTTGGAAATTGCAGGTTCAATTAGATGAAATAAGTGGCAATTCTCCATTTTATGAACTCTATCCCTTGCTGAAAGCAGCGAATTTAACCTCGTTAGTTGGAGAAAATCCATTAATTTAATGGGAAATCCCCATATTTCCCGAATTAGTTGGCGTTTTTCCACTTATCTATCTCCAACTGCTGAACTCACATTAGCCATTATACACAAAAAAGTCCGGCATTTCATGCCGGACTTGTGATTAATCTTTAATTGGGATGAACCAATTTCCGAAAGGGGTTCGGTCTATATGGACTCGAAGTCCGTGTTCCTGGATGTATTTCTCAATTCGCTCGGTTACTTGTGCTGTTTCCGAGAAGGCAGATAAACCACCCTTGAGTCTTTCAATTTTTGCACGTGCCATTTCCCGTTGGCTGATGATCATCGTGTGAGCCTCCTTCTAATTAACCGAATCTTTATATTTATTATACAATACATTCTATAATATTTCGACACCATTGGTTCATATGTCACAATATCTTCAAAAGTTAGGGGGTAGGTTGTTCCACTTTTGCATAAAGATACAAGTGGACGGTCTGATAGATCGTCATCGTTTGTAATTCTACTTTGATGGTTCGGTCGCCAAGACGATAGATTCTCTCCTTGAAGTGCTGCCTGACTAAGAGATGCAAATCATCGACGCTTTCTAGAGATTTTCCTTCGAGAAACTTCATTTCTTTCAGGATTCTTTTTTGCAGCTCTAGCTCGATAAATTTATCATCTGGCTTCGGGTCTTCCAGGTGAACCTCGATATCCTTCACGACCAGATTTCGTCTATATTTGCTAGGGTCCTGTTCTTCGTACTTCTTTAACTGATTTTCAAAATGTTGACTTTGGTTTTCCAGTGCCTTGATCTGCAGATGCAGTCTGTCCAGTTCCTTTCCGTTGAACAGCAAGAAGATAAGAGCTCCAAGCAGCATGCCAAGAAAAAACACCATTTCGTAGCGGATCCACTGCCTATAGCTCGTTCGGCTAGGAACTCTCATCCCTCTAGCCTTCCTAACCACTTAATCAACACGTAACCGCTGTATGCCCCTGCAAAAGCACTGATAATAAGAATGATTTGCTTAATGATGTCCGAGAGCTGGCCATCGCTAAACACCCGTTCAATTTGCATAAAAGAGTCAAAGGTACCCCCTAAGGCGCCAACTAATCCCCAGATCTTTAATTTCTCCGAAAGTGCGACCATATTGCTTAGGGGAGGCTGCCTGACAAGAAAAGAACCCATGGCCCCCATGAAAGACCCCCCTACAACAATGCCGAAAGCTATGAAAAAATGGAGGATAACATTCGCTAATAGAGTCAAGGCTAACCACTTCCTTTTTAGTATCCCTATATGCTTATGGACAAGAATACGCAAATATGATTGTCATTTTCTTGATGTATAATAGAGGGAGGAAGCTAGAAAGGGGTAGAACCTATGGCGCGTTTTATACATTTGCGGGTCCATAGTGAGTACAGCCTATTAGAAGGCGCGTGCAAAATCGATGAACTTGTAAGGCAGGCCAAACAGCTGGGGATGTCAGCTTTGGCTATTACCGATTATGGAACGATGTACGGTACGATACCGTTTTATAAGGCATGCATGCAGCAGGGGATCAAGCCCATTATTGGAGTGACCCTGGACGTGATCCACGGCAACCTCGGAGACCGGGTTCGGGATGAGAAGCGCTACCCGATGGTGCTTCTAGCGGAAAATAATGCAGGATACCGAAGCCTTCTTCAGTTGGTCACGAAGGCCAATCTTCAAACTGCGCATGGCAAGCCCAAGGTGAATAAAGAACTTCTAAGACAGCATGCTGAAGGGTTAATCGCTTTTTTTTCAGGATCGACAGGTGAAGTGCAAGGACTCTTACTAGAGAGGCAGTTGGAGGCAGCGGTCCAGTGTGTAAGAGAATATGAAGGCTTATTTGGAAAAGGACAGTTCTTCTTGGAGCTGCAAGACCATGGATTAGAGGAACAGCGGGTCTTAAATCAACGAATCTTGCAGTGCTCTCAGCAATCAGGGGTTCCGCTGATTGCAACGAATAGTGTCCATTACCTCACGCCCCAGGACTCTTGGAAACATGATGTCTTGCTGTGTATAGGAAGCGGAAAATTAATCAGTGATACATCGAGATTTCGACTCCCGAATCAACAATTTTATTTAAAAAATCAAGACGAGATGAGAGCCCTGTTCCCCTATGCCCAGGCAGCAGTAGAAAACACTTTAAAAATAGCCGATCGTTGTCAGGTAGAG
Source organism: Ammoniphilus sp. (assembly GCA_041640415.1). Classification (GTDB taxonomy): domain Bacteria; phylum Bacillota; class Bacilli; order Aneurinibacillales; family RAOX-1; genus YIM-78166. The sequence continues at coordinate 11,074 of JBEQAI010000060.1, forward strand.
ATTCCCTTTGGTCAGCATATTTTACCTAGGTTTCCAATGCCTGCGGGAAGTAGTGCGGCTGCTTACTTGAAGGAGCTGTGCCAAGAGGGACTCAACCAGCGATATGGCCAACCTAGTAAAGAGGCGCAAGAGAGGCTGGCCTACGAGCTGAGTGTAATAGACAAAATGGGTTTCTCCGATTACTTTCTTATTGTCTGGGATTTTATGAGGTTTGCCCACCAGCAAGGGATCGTAACAGGGCCTGGCAGAGGCTCGGCGGCAGGAAGTCTAGTTGCTTTTGTATTGAAAATTACGAACGTCGATCCGTTGAAGTATAAGCTATTATTTGAGCGGTTCCTCAACCCGGAGCGAATCAGCATGCCTGATATCGATATTGACTTTGAAGTAGAGCGCCGAGGAGAGGTCATCGAGTACGTTTCACAAAAGTACGGAAAAGAGTTTGTGGCTCAAATCATCACCTTTGGTACGATGGCTGCTCGAGCTGCCATCAGGGATATCGGAAGGGTTATGAACTTTCCAGCGCATATCGTTGATCGTACAGCTAAATGGATTTCGCAAGGAATGACCTTGGACGAAGCAATCCGTACGGTCCCTGAATTAAAGAATGCCTATGATGAAAGTGAAGAAACCCAGCGATTAATCCAGTATGCCAAGGGAATCGAGGGACTGCCACGTCATGCGAGTACACATGCGGCAGGCATTGTGATCTCCAGAGAGCCTTTGACTCACTATGTTCCTCTCCAGCAAGGGCAAGAGGGGCATTCCCTGACGCAATATTCGATGGAGCATCTTGAGGAAATTGGCTTGTTGAAAATGGATTTCTTAGGTCTCAGAAATCTAACCATCATCGAATCCGCCCTTAACTTGATCCGTCTTCGGACACATTCCCTGGTAAAGCTAGAAGAGATTCCACATGATGATGCGAAGACCTACAAGATGCTCACCGTAGGTGATACCACAGGTATTTTTCAGCTGGAATCTGCGGGGATGCGTAATGTTCTGAAAGAAGTAAAGCCGTCTTCCCTTGAAGATATCATCGCTATATTAGCGCTCTATCGCCCAGGTCCTATGGAGATCATTCCTGAATTTGCGGCCGCCAAGAACGGAAAAAGACCAGTCAGCTACATTCATGACGACCTTCGGGAAATTCTAGCTGATACGTATGGGTTTATTCTGTATCAAGAGCAAATCATGCAAATTGCTTCGACTATGGCTGGTTATTCTTTAGGTGAGGCTGATGTCCTTCGGCGCGCCGTATCGAAAAAGAAGCGGGAAGTATTAGAAGAGCAAAGAGAGCAATTTGTCTCGGGTTGCCTTGCAAAAGGGTATCCTCATGAAGTAGCCCAGGAATTGTATGATTTAATCGTGCGCTTTGCGGATTACGGCTTTAACCGCAGCCATAGTGCGGCTTACAGCTTAATCGCTTATCAAATGGCCTACCTAAAAGCCAATTATCCGTTGGAATTTATGACGGCACTACTTACACTCGCTATAGGAAATGTGGGGAAAGTAGCGGAATATGTGGAGGAAACGAGGAGAAGAGGGATCTCTGTTCAACTTCCCGATATCAATTACAGTCATGCTGCTTTTTC
>JBEQAI010000061.1:0-11076 GCA_041640415.1 Ammoniphilus sp.
CCATCTCAAGGGCCGTCCCCTTCAATTTCTCAGCCAGTCTTTGAGCCCGAACATACGTGCGATTCGCCACAAGGATCCGGTTCACTCCCTGGGATCGGAGATGTTTTCCCGTCAATTCTCCCATCTCGCCAGTCCCAAGGATCACGACCGTTTTATCTTGAAAATGGTTGGAAATCTTTTTGCCCAGCTCTATCGCCGCATAACTGACGGACACCGCATTCATACTGATATCCGTTTGCGTATGCACCCGTTTAGCCAGTTCGATAGCCTGCCTAAATAGTCTATTAAATATCGTACCCGTTGCTTTTAAGCCTTGGCTTTGGTTAAAGCTTTCCTTTACTTGCCCAAGGATCTGCGTCTCTCCTAAGACCATGGAATCTAGCCCACAAACGACGCGGAAAAGATGGTTGACAGCTTCATCATCTACCTTGATATAGAGGAAAGGCTCGAATTCCTCAATCTTCATCCCAAACCACTCTCGGAGGAAGTCTGTCACATCCGTTGTGCCTAAGTTTACTTGATCCACCACACAATAAATCTCGGTTCGATTACAGGTTCCAACGATCACACACTCCTGAATGCTTGTCTTTTCCCGCAGTGTCTGTATGGCAGTTTCAGTTGAATCTTTTGTAAACGAAAGGCGCTCCCGGATGATAACCGAAGCCGTTTGATAGTTTATACCGATCACTAAGATGTGCATTCTGCTCCCTCCCGATAGAATGGATTTATTCAACCAATATGGGGACCATTATCCGGTTTTTTCATCAAGTCTAGCAGCCGCTTGAGGAGTTTGGGCCAGATCTGCCTGATAGGAGAAAATATACTTTGCACAAATATAATAAGTGATCGCAGAGATGAAGTAAGTAGGCAATCCTGCCGTTAAATAAGCAAAAAGACCACTGGCACTATCCGCAACGGGATTATACAAGAACCAATAGACAATAGTTCCCATAACGAAGCTAATCACAGCGGATGGATTAATACCCTTCCAATATTGATAAGCCCCATATTGATTGTAAAGGTCTTTTACCGTGATTTTTTGCTTTTTGACAAAGAAAAAGTCAGTGATGATGATGGCGCCCATCACCGCCATCGTATAGGAGACGACCGAAATAAACGTCCCGTAGGCATCATAGAAGGAAGGGCTAATCATCAGAATAATCGCAGGGATGGTGGTTGCGATAGCGATCAACCACTTTTTCTTTGGAAACACCGTCTTGAAGCTAACCGCTTGGGAGTAGACAAGAAACACAGCTCCGGTAATATTACCAACGATTAACAGAACCAGCCCGAGTAACCCCCAAACGGCGCCCCCTATACTCATCATCCATTCCGATGCATCCAAGGAACCTACAGTCAAGGCACATAACGCTCCAAGAATCGCGGCCACATTGACCAGAACACCATAGCTCCAGAAACCGCCAGTGAATGCGATTTTTTCTGTTTTGGCAAGACGGCTATATTGCCCAATATAAACCAACCAAGAAAAACCTAGACCGATATTCAGTTCCAAGGCTGTTGCAAAAGAACGCGCATCTGTTTCGTAAGGCGTAGCAGGTGTTAAAGCAAACACGCTGTCCAAACCTTTTCCGAATAATAAGAGCGATAAGAGTCCAACCATCACGAGTAAAAAAGCAGGAACCCCGATCCAATTCAACCACTTAATGGCGACAGGCCCCTTATAGGCTACATAGACAGCCAATAGAAATCCTAATACAGCGAATATCGGTCCTCCCGAACTTCTTGATCCTAGGAATTCTCCCGCTCCTAACACCCCTGCCAGCTTAGCGGCTGCCTCCCCGCTCATAAAGCAAGCGATCGTAATAAATCCAAGATTCAGGACGGCAAACAGTCCGAACAACAGATTAGAACCACGATACCCCAATGAACTTCGAAAGCCGATAAACGTGTCGACCCCGTATCGGGCAAAGAAAATGGCAATCGGCATGATCAACAGAACAGGAAAAGCGTTTCCAAAAAGAATAGCAGCAATCGATTCCTTAGCGCCCAGGATCATCCCCGTATAACCGCCAATCAGGAAACCGAAACAGCTGATTCCAATTCCAACTTGGATAAAGAGAAGATCAAAAAATCCAAACGCTCTTTCACTTTTTTTAACCGGCAAGAAACCAAAAGAAACCTCTTTGGCAATCGCTGAATTCTCTTTGCTCACCTTCAATCCCCCCTTTAATTAGAAAACCTTTTATAGAACCATCATGATAAGGTTGAACGTAATGAGCGCCATAATGATCAAGGGTACGACCGTGTCCGACCATGCGATTTTCTGGACCGCATGATTTTGATCTGCAAACTCTTGAACTCGATCGTTTAATTCGTGAAAGAGCTGGCTGACAAAGGGATCGGCGGATTGCATATTTTCTTGGATAAAATCTTGTTTCTGCATAAAGTTCCTCTTTTCTAAAAGGAGGTTGACCTCAGGAATCTATCGATTCCTTCTATCAACCTCTCTATTGAATTTTTATTTGTGGTTTGAAAACCAGCCTGTTGGCCCTACAGCCAGATTGATATTGATTTGTTTCACTTCTTGGAATTCATCTAATCCAAAGGTACCAAGGCTTGAACCTATACCACTTTGTTTAAACCCATGCCACGGAGCTTCGTTGTATGTCGGTCCATAGGTGTTAATCCACGTGATACCCGCACGGACTTTTTTAATCACACGCATCGCCTTCGCTCCATCGGATGTGAATACGCCGCCAGCAAGGCCATAAATCGTGTCATTGGCTAGTTTAATCGCTTCTTCTTCATCTTTGAACTTCTGAATAACGGCTACAGGGCCGAAGATTTCTTCTTTTACAATACGCATGTCTGGAGTGACATCAATGAATACGGTTGGTTCCACGAAAAATCCTTTATCTAATCCATTTTCCGTTAGGCGATTTCCTCCGCATGCTAGGGTTGCCCCTTCCTGTTTACCAATTTCAATATAATCTAGAATGGTATTCAGTTGTGCTTCGCTCACGATGGCCCCCATTTCGGAGCCTTCCTCTAGACCCGGTCCTACTTTAATATTTTTGGCTCTTCTTACGAACTCTTGAACGAATTGATCATAGATGCTTTCTTCTACAATAATTCGGCTTCCCGCAGAGCATACTTGGCCAGAGCCAAAGAAAATACCCACTAATGCGTTATCAACCGCCGCTTCAAAATCAGCATCAGCAAAAATAATATTAGGTGACTTCCCGCCAAGTTCAAGGGAGATCTTTTTCAAGTTGCCTGCCGCGTTGCGCATAATGCTTTTTCCAACCTCCGTGCTGCCTGTGAAGGAAACCATATCCACATCATGGCTCTGGGCAATCACCTCACCAATTACCGAGCCTTTCCCTAAGACCAAATTCACGACACCTTTGGGGACACCCACTTCTTCGATAATCTCAACCAATTTGGTTGCGGTTACCGGAGTGACTTCAGCCGGCTTATAGACAATGGTGTTTCCAGTTGCTAAAGCAGGAGCAAATTTCCAAACACTCATCAGGAAAGGGAAATTCCAGGGAACAATGAGCCCGCACACTCCGACCGGTTCCCGAACGACCATCGCTTGCATGGGATCGGCCACATGATAGGTTTGTCCATCTGGAGTTCGAATCAAGCCAGCATAATAGCGGAAGCAAGATGCCGCATCGTGGATATCAATGTCCGCCTCCGCTCGAATTTTTCCATTATCTTTGACTTCAAGTTCGACGAGCTCATCGTGTTTTTCATCAATATTATCCGCGATTTTTAATAGATAGGCGGCACGCTCTTGCGCGCTTAAGCCAGACCAAACCCCACTTTCAAAAGCTTCTTTGGCTGCTTTTATCGCTTCTTCCGTTTCTTCGACCGTGACTCTCGGAGCTATAGCTATTACTTCACCGTTTGCCGGATTCATTACCTGATAGCTATCTGGATTACTAGAAAATCTCCATTCCCCATTAATATACATTTTTAGTTCTAATACCTTCGTTGTTGTTGTCATATAAATTCCTCCATTCTATTATTAAAGATTTAAGACTAGCTCTTTTCTAGGCTCTTTTGCCCTGGAGCAACAAGTTAGAATCACGTTCTTCGTTTGTCTTTCTTCCTCTTTATAGAAGTGATCCCGGTGGTCGACCTCTCCTTCCACGACCTGTACTTCGCAGCTTCCGCATCCGCCTACCTTACAAGAATAGGGAGCTTCAATTCCTTTTTTTAATAGCGCTTCCAATAACGTTTCTTGTTCCGAAACTTCAACGGTTTTACCGCTGTTCGCTAATGTTACAACAAAAGGATCTTTTGGACCTTCATCCGCCACAGCAAATAGTTCAAAATGAATCGAATGGCTTGGGTAACCGTAGGATTCCGCTGCTTGCCTAAATTCTTTGACCATGGAAACGGGTCCACAGAAATAGACATGGGAGCCAATCCGGTGTTTCTCCATCGTTGCAGGAGTCATCTTCTTAGGCGTTTCGGTTCTGGAAAAATAGAAGTGGCATTTTCCAGGATATTTCGCATTCAATTCATCATAGAAAGCGCATTCTTCTTTTGTTTTTGCCGCATAGTGCAATTCAAAGGATTTACCTTGAGCTGTTAAGTCTTCCATCATGGTCATAAATGGAGTAATGCCGATTCCAGCTGCATAAAAAACATGATGCTTAGCGGCTTTGAAAGCCAGCGGGAAATGATTTTTAGGCCAACTAATTTCTAATTGGTCCCCCACTTTGATCTCTTCATGCCAATAAACCGATCCTCCTCTGGATTGCTCATCTTTTCGGATGGCAATCGTATATTGAGTCCGGTCCGTGGGGTGACTGACCAGCGAGTAGTTTCTTTCTATCGTCCCATCGCTATTTTTTACATAAGTGGCGATATGCGATCCACCCGTAAACGCCGGCAGTAACTCGAGCTCGGCCGGGTACAAGTGGAATCTCTTTACAAATTTTGTTTCTTGTACGATTTTCCCTACGTTTACTTTAATTTTTCCGAATGATCTCATAAAATCACTCCTATCCTTTTGCCGTATTCGTTAATTTGCTATAACAAGGGCTGGGTTGTAAGGATATCCAATATACCCTTTCCGTTCCCTTGAGAAGAAAGGGCCAATCTCTAAGCTGATCTGGCAATGATAACAGATCGTATCTGTCTCATCGACTTCTACCTCTTGTAGATGATAGCATTTCATGCAATACACATAACGCTTCTTCTCCCCCAAGATGTGAGTTTGAATTTCATCCTCTGAAAATCCAGCCTCTATTGCTTCTGTGAAAATCGTGACAGCCTCATCCCATGGGGCTAAAATATAAAGCTGGGTTCCCATTTTCTGACGATTTAAAACATCGCCTATATTCTTTAAGGAGAATTCATCATGGATTTCAATGAGTTCATATTGTTGTTGACCATTACTCTCATCTAACAGTTGTTGAATGAGGCCTGCTTCCCTGGGCAAAGTGGAAATGATCAATAATTTTCTTCGTTTCTGTCTTACCGTGAATTTTTCTACCATGGTGGCCGATTTATCGAATAATACCGGGCTGTTGTATACCATTTTCTATCCCTCCAATCTGACGACCCTATTTCGCTTGTAAGCTTACTTTTTGGACTAAGTTTTTCAAGTATTCTACTGTAGGTTCAATAAAGGGGGTGAAACCTTTATAATCAGCCATGGGCTTTGGAATATCACTCAGAATAGAATAGGTTTGATTGAGCCATTCCGGTCTTTGGGCCAAGTCTTTCATGGCCAGGAACTGCGTATTTAATACGAACAAAATGGCATTACTTCTTGGCATACGATAGAAAAATTGTTCCTCTACACGCAGTCTTACGAGTTCACCCGCATTTTCGGGAGTGACTAAATAGCGTGTTGGTCCCCACGTATCATGTGTCTCGTAGTTAACATCCCAACGGTTTGCCATCAAGTTCCAGTTAATCCTCGTCCAAGGTTCACCTGGTAAAACATTCGTTAATAAGAATTGACGAACCTTTTCAGCTAGAGGTACACCTGTACGCGACACAAAGGGTACAGGTCCGTGAATTTCATCAAAGGTCATCCCTTTATTCCAATGGGGTGAAAATAAAGCAGCATAAGATTCTTGAGCTACTTCCAAATAAAGATTGTCATCTCGATTCACCATTAAGACGAAGTCGGTAGCGAAATGACGACCAATTAAATCAAGTGGCTCGAGTTCGATGCTTGATGCATCACCAAAGATGAAGGATTCCTTTTCATTTAAGATGAGATTATGAAAAGTCCACTGACTCCCGTTCTTTTCCAATTTAAAGTGCTCGGGATGGGCTTCTACCGCCATCGTCATCAGCATTTCTGCGACTTCCCACTGCATTTCCATGGTATGTGGATAGGATTGAAACCTTACGTTAGGTTGTTCAATCAGTAGTTGTCTTTTTCTTTTAATTTGTTTTTCATATTCTGGTGTGACTCGAACACAATTCATTCGGTCTCTATCCAGCTTTCTTAAATCATTTGAATATCGATAGTTGGAACCTTCCTTAATGTTATGAAAAGGATACGGAAATAGATCTAGATTGGTAGATTCAAACATATGAATTCCTCCTTTGATTTGAAAAGTTTGAAAATAATAATAGAATTCCTAATAAATAATATTTTGAAATTTTATTATTCTGCTTATTATCTTTGCAATAACTGTGCCAACGAAAAACATGGGCTTTCTGCCATTTTCACGTATGATTACTAAAAAAGAAATTTCATTTTTGAAATCTCAATCCATTCTTGAAATTCGCAGTTGCTAAAAGAGAAATAAAAAAAGGTTCATTTTTCCAATACATGGATTGGATAAAATGAACCCTTTTCTCTATACCCACCCTCTCCATCGAAGAGTCAAAACTCCATGTAGATGGGGAATCTGCTTCCCTATCTAGATCTAGGTCTGTTTCACGCTCACGAATTTTGGATCTCCTTCTCTATATTATTTAATAACAAATAGAGAAGCTCTTCTCCCTTTATCAAATAGGCTTTTTGTTCTAAAAACTCCTCCGGCTTTTGGATGTAGGGTCCCTCTTCATGTCCCTTGCTGTATGCTTCCGCGATATAAGTGATCATGTCTTGCGTATACTCGGGATGGAACTGGGTACAAAAAACGCGCTCTGAATACTTGTAAGCCTGATTGAGACAGCCGGGGTTAGTGGCAAGTCGTACAGCACTCTTTGGTAGATCAAATGTATCACCATGATACTGAAACATGATAAAAGTATCGGGGAAGCCCCGCAAAAACGGTTCGTCCTTTGCTTTATCGGTTAAATTTATGGGCCACCAACCCACTTCTTTCTGATCATGAGGATATACCTTTTCCCCTAGAGCAGCTGCGACGAGCTGCGCTCCCAGGCAAATGCCCCATATAAATTTTTTCGATTCGATAGCTTTCCGAATAAAGGCTATCTCCTGTTCAAGCCATGGATATTCTTTCATTTGATATACACCCATGGGTCCACCTGAGATGATCAACAAATCAAAATCGTTTAAAGACGGAAACTGTGAATCTACACCTAGCAGGGTCCTGCTCACGGTGTAGCCTTGGTCTTTCACCCATGTTTCAATATGGCCCATGTAGGCTTTAGGGTGATTCTGAAGATAGTGAATTCTCATAGAAAGCCCTCCCCACTCTATTCTCCTTCGTTTTCCAAATGATTATTACCGTGGGCTTCCCCTTTCGTTCAGGAGGATTCATGAATGCGGATATTTCTTTTTGCTCAACCAAAAATGTTAATATTCTTCCTTTAGGTGGGGTATAAAAATTCATGTCACTCGTAGCATCAATCTTTCCATGTTATTGCCTTTCCCGAGGTTTGAAGGAATCATACCCCAGGAAAAAAGCTGGGGCATGATTCCTAACCTACTCTTTCTTTGGAAGGTTTAGCGTAGGGGTACGGTCAAAGAAATTCCAAGGCTTCAGCATAGCATGAACCCACTCCGTCGGCATCATAGGCCATTCTTCCGCACGTGCGACATGGGTTGCACCTGTGGTTATCCATACGACGATATCGGTATTCTCAATAGACTCATTATCCGACGCAAATTGCTTCAGTCCCGTATCTGTCTTGCTGCGATTCGGATACTTTCCTTCAGGGTATCTTTCGTTAGGATCATACGTTGTTACCCAAATTTGTTTATCCATGAAATGCGCTCGCTTGAAAAGCCATTCATCTTCACTAAAAAGGACGCCCTTCGCTATTGGGTGAGTCCCCCCTGCAAAAGGAATAATTTGATACGATACTGGATTTCCAACCTTATTTTCCTTGTTGGTATTGGTTATTAGTCGTATCGTGGATGGGTCAAATTTCTGAATAGACTCTTGCTCCGTTTGAACCATACGTTGCTCCGTAATCATGACGCTCTTTCGTGGACCTCCATCAGGATTCGGCGCCACGATAGGATTGATCTCCATTAACGAGTTGTTTTCCCCGTCCACATCCATATCTAATCTAAAGTTATAAATGTGCTGATGAGTGGTCCCTACAATATTATGATCAATTAAGGTTCCATAGCGTGTATCCTTCTCTGCCGTTTCATCATGCATCGTTTTGGATAGAACACCCTTTACAGCCTCAATTCCAGACGCACCGATGTCAATCTTAATCGTTCCGTTTTGCAGCAATATCCAATCAAAGATATAATCATAGTTTCCTATTGTGCTAACCCAGCGAATGACAAGCTCACGGCGTTCACGGCTATCATTTCCTTGCGTAAACGTTACGAGATCATCATGACGATATTCAGGTCCAGCATATCTTTCAAAAACGGCTATGGCATGAGGGATGGTATACGGATTCCCTTCATTATCTGCAATCGTCGCATCGAGAAGCATAGCATTTTCTGGTACATCTGTCCCTTTTACAAGTGAGGAAGTTAAAGCTCCCATCCCATAGTCGCCCGAATCCAAGTATGCTTTAAAATACCAACCGACATCTGGATCACCATAAGGGACGATCATGCCGCCAAGTGAACCTTCATACATGACTCTTCTCTTTTTACCTTGGTCATTATAAGTCATCGTGGATAAGATAGGGCCTACACGTGTATCTAAACGCAAGTGGAAGTCCCAGTTATTCCAGCTAATATGGTTTCCACTAATAGAATAGTTTTTTCCTTTTGGTTCCGTAATATTCAGAGGCTTCACTCCCTGTTTATCCACGTACTCCCGTCCGTCATAGGCGTTAAATTGCATAGGGACTGGAATGACACCACCATCTTCTACCTTTATTACCTTTTTCTTTTCAAGATCAACTACAGCCACAAGGTTTTCTACAGGATGGGCCCAAAAGTTACCATCCCCTGTATCAAGGTAGGCTACTACTTTTAATAAACGCAAGTCCTGTTCCAGACCGTCTTCTCCTTCAAAGTAGCCGACCGTTAATGGCGTTGCTACCACTTTCTTCACATCATAGATTCCACGTTTTTCTAAGGCTTTTGCATATTCCTCACTTGATTCAATCGCTTGTTGAGCCACCGAAAAATCATCCAGGATAATCATCCCATGAACATCGTTGATCTTTTCCCACGAAACTAACTCTTTTGTCGATAAATTTACTTCGCCTTCAATAACTTGCTTCCCATCTAGGGCAATAAATTCCGCTTTTCTAATCAAATCCTTACTTTTATTTCCGTTTAATACCCATGACCAAACCGTATTCTTCTCAGGCATGCTGATTGATATCTCTGTAAATCGCAAACTTTCCTTATACTTTCCTGCCTTTTTTATGACTTTAACAACCTCTTCTATCTCTGCTGGTGACAGTGGATTGAGAGGGTGATAGGAATCCTTGACTTGAACCGTCTGTTCAAAGGCTGATTGGAAAACTTCATTGATAAAATGATGGGAAACAAAGGACACTCCTTGTCTGACCACGACAGGCGCTTCAAGTGTAACCCATTTACCGTTCACTACGGCTTGCTGTGAGTTCGGTCTTACCCTAACCACGTGTCCACCTTTTGTTAGAGTAATCGTTTTGGTAATTTCGTCCCACTCCACTCTTGCACCAAAACCTTCTAGGGCAGTTCGTAACTGAACATACTCAGGCTCGCCCCCGTGCGCAAAACTTCTATTACTCTGTGATAGAGGAGATAGTGAAGAAAATATTAAGGCTAGAGCAGTACTAGCAATAATGGGGTATTTTAACAGTTTCTTTTTCATTTGCTTCTCTCCTTGGTTGAATAATTTTGGCTTGTCCTACTTAGAGTTGATACCAGTTCGACCCTTCTTTGTTCAAGTCGATCCACACGCTTTTCGTATGGGTATACATATCCATCGCTTGCATTCCTAGTTCTCTTCCGAATCCACTTTGCTTCATTCCCCCAAATGGAGTGGTGCTGTCCAACATGCTATAAGTATTGATATATATGGTTCCAGCTTTGATACCACGGGCGATACGATGTGCTCGCTTTAAGTTATTCGTCCATACTCCAGAAGCTAATCCATATATGGTATCATTCGCTTTTCGAAGGGCATCTTCTTCATCTTTAAAGCGAATCACAGATACCACTGGGCCGAAGATCTCTTCACGTGCTATGGTCATTTGGTTGGTGACATTTTCAAAAATGGTTGGAGTATAGTAATATCCGTTCAGGCCGTTCTCACTTCTTCTTCCGCCTGTAACGAGTTTTGCACCTTCATCTAGGCCAATCTCAACATATTTCTCAATCGTTTTTAATTGCTTTTCTGATACTTGAGGTCCCATCTGGGTTGTCCCCTCTAGCGGGTGACCCACCTGAATGGATTGAACTTTTCTCACATAGGCATCCATAAATCTATCGTAGATTGATTCTTGGACAAACAATCGAGATCCTGATGCACATACCTGCCCTTGAGCAAAATAAATACCAAACATCGCACCGTTTACAGCATCTTCAAGATTAGCATCGTCGAACACAATATTAGGTGACTTTCCACCCAACTCTAGTGAAACCGGCTTTATATGTTTTGTTGCAGATTGCATGATTAATCGACCTGTTGCCGTTGAGCCTGTAAAGGCAATTTTATCCACATCCGGATGAGAAGCCAATCGATCTCCAACGGTTGAACCGGGCCCTGGTACGATATTAATGACTCCATCAGGTAGGCCGGCTTCTTG
>JBEQAI010000061.1:11176-12637 GCA_041640415.1 Ammoniphilus sp.
GCATTATTTATTACTATATTGATTCCCGTAGGGTTGGATATTAGAATGAATGTAATTTAGAGGGAAGGAGGCAGAGCAGATATGGCCGGAGAATACATACTGGTTGTTGATGATGAAAAAGAAATTGGGGATCTACTGTGCCTGTATCTCAAAAGGGAAGGTTTTAAATCTGCTATTGCCTATTCAGGAAAGGAAGCTATCGAAAAAGCAAAAGAAACGAGGCCTGACCTTGTTGTACTAGATGTGTTTCTTCCAGATATCGACGGACATGAAGTATGTAGAACACTAAGAACGTTTACGGATTCTCCTATCTTATTTCTCAGTTGCAAAGACACCGAAATGGATAAGATTATCGGTCTTAGCATCGGAGCGGATGATTATATCAGTAAACCGTTTAGTGCAAATGAGTTAATGGCCCGGATTAAGGCTCACCTTCGCCGCCAGCAGAAGATCCACCGTGTTGAATTAGAAAAAGAGCAAAAGGACACAGCCGAAATTGTATCCGCCTCCTTACGATTGAATACTTCTCGTCATGAGGCGTTTCTCCATGAAAAAAAAATAGGGCTGTCAGCAAAGGAATTCCAACTGCTCGCTTTTTTTATGCTACATCCCCTTCAAGTGTTTAGTACGGACCATATTTTAGAACAATTGTGGGGCTTCGATTTTGAATCTGATACCAAAACAGTCAAAGTTCACATAGGAAAGCTTAGAAAGAAAATCGAAGATGACCCTGGAAACCCCAAAAAGATCATTACGATTCGAGGGGTAGGGTATCGTTTTAATGATGATCAAACGCTTTAAATCGTTCCCCCTTCCTAAATCGTTGTCTGCTCGAATCTTGCTTACCTTCTTAGTGGTTTCTTTGCTGCCTCTGGCTTTATTTGGAACCTTCTCGATGCAATTTGTTAAAAGTGCCATTTTCCATTCAGCGGAGCGTGCAGGAAATTCAATCTCGACTAGTATCGTAGGACTTTATCAATCCCATCTTCAAAGTCAGGCCGACATTATTAATACGGAGTTAATCAATATTGAGCAACATGTCCTTTTGGTTCAAAAATTTGCTGAGCAGGTATACAATGAACCTCATCTGTATCCTGTATTGACACCCATTGTGTTCAATAAAGACGTAGGAGGTTATTATTGGGAAAGTGAACGATCTCCAGACCAATCGAATACAGGAGCAACGGGTCATTTTCCCATCACCTCCAACCTTGTGGAACGATTGGAGCGTAGCAAATATATCGAATCCATGTTTCAACAATCACTGAAGAATAACCCCAGCATTGTAGCCATGTATCTAACCTTTCCGGAATCGGCGTGGCGAATCTATCCCAGTATTGATTTGAAAAAAGAAATAGAACAACGTTTTTTTGATCCTTCTATACCCGTTACGTCGTATCCCTTCTATACTCAGGCATTGCCGTCTAGTAATCCACACAGCGAGGTGGTCTGGACCGACCG
>JBEQAI010000062.1:0-12508 GCA_041640415.1 Ammoniphilus sp.
TTGAAACGGACGGCATTTTCTTTGATATTGTGAAGCCGGTGGAATGCGTGTGTAAATCCTGTCGCAAGGATATGCTTGAGCAAGGGCTAGACCCTACCCAGCAAGCGGACCGCCAGCTCTTTGCCCAAGAGATGATCAACGGTTTCAAGGAGGACATGACCGCTTTCGTCCGCCAGTTTAATCAAGATTGCCTCATCTACTATAACCAAGGACATATGGGTCCAAAGCAAAGACAAGTCAAGGACGCGTACAGTCACTTTGAATTGGAATCGCTTCCTAGCGGGCATTGGGGTTATCTGCATTTTCCTATGACGATGCTGTACGCGCGGACCCTTGGACTTGATTGTCTGTCCCATACAGGAAAATTCCATACCATGTGGGGGGACTTTCACTCCTTTAAGAATAAGGCTGCTCTCGAATTTGAATGCTTCCGCATGTTAGCCTTAAACAGCAAATGCCTAATCGGAGATCAACTAGATCCGAACGGGAAGCTGTCAGAAGCTGTGTATGAGCTCATCGGCTCCGTTTACTCCCAAGTCGAAATGAAAGAGCCCTGGTGCCAAGGGGCGGTTGCTGTCACCGATATCGGCGTATTATCGACAGAAGAATTTCGTCAGGCGGATTCGCGCAATCTTCCTGAAGATATGATGGGCGTCACGCGGATGATGATTGAGCTGGGGCATCAATTTGATATTCTGGATTCCAAAAGCGACTTTTCCTCTTATCAGGTTTTGGTTTTGCCAGATCGGATTTCCGTCGATACGGGGTTAGCGGATAAGCTAGAAGAATATCTGGCCAAGGGTGGGAAGTTAATTGCTACCTATCAATCCGGATTAAATCCGGAGCAGACCGAGTTTGCTTTAAAAGGTTTAGGCGTAAAACTCAAGGGACTAGCTCCCTACAGCCCGGATTTCCTGGTACCAACAGGAGAAATCGGCCAAGGGATGCCTGAAACCGAGCACGTCATGTATCTCCAAGGGATGGAAGTGGAAGCCGAAGAAGGCACTGTGGTGTTGTCCGAAGCAAAAATCCCTTATTTTAACCGGACCTGGGAGCATTTTTGTTCGCATAAACATACTCCATCCTCCGGGGTAACAGGGTACCCTGGCATCGTGAAAAATCAAAATGCCATTTACTTTATGCATCCGATCTTTACGCAATACAATCAAAATGCCCCTCGCTGGTGTAAGCAGTTGGTCGCCAATGCCTTGGCGATGCTGCTTCCCGATCCGCTCGTCAAGCACAGCGGGCCGAGTACCATGCTTGTGGCCTTGAATGAACAAAAGGAGGAGAACCGCCAAGTCCTTCATGCCCTGCACTATATCCCGGAGCGCCGTTCCAAGGATATCGATATCATTGAAGACGTGATTCCCTTGTATAATATCCACATGTCCGTGAAGGTGCCGCAGCCTGTCAAAAGGATCATGTGCGCTCCAGAGGGCATACCATTAGACTTTACTTTATCAGATGATCGCGCAGTCTTTACCCTGCCGAAGATTGACGGGCATCAAATGGTAGTATTGGAGTTTTTTGAGTCATAAAAAATAGAAGAAGGCTTCAGCGGTCCGATTCACGGGCGCTGAAGCCTTCTTTTTGTGGTGAAACTAGGGTAATTCAATAATAATTTTCCTCACCTTGGATTGGGGCTGCGTCCAGCTTTCGTAATGCTCAATCATATGGTCAAATGGAACCCGGTGGCTGATAAAGGTCTCCAAATCGATTTCCCCGCTTGTCGCCGAGGCCATGACCTGTATAAAGTCTTCGCGAGTCGCGTTTCGGCTTCCCATCAGGGTCATTTCCCGCTTATGGAACTCCGGATCGGAAAAGGTCACTTCTCCTTTAAATAAACCGACAAATACGAGCTTGCCTCCATGGGCTACAAACTGGAAAGCCTCCATCATGGATTTCGCATTTCCCGTAGCGTCAAATACAATAGTAGGAAAGTCTCCATTGGTCAGATGGCCAATCCTATCCCTTGATTGCTCAGAAGCGTTAACCGTACCATCCACCCTGGCCCAGCTTTGGCTGAAAGCCAAGCGTTCTTCATTAATATCCATGGCTAGCACTCTCGCGCCCCTCTGCCGGGCGAATGCCATTACAGCCAATCCTATGGGGCCGGCTCCAATCACCAAAACCGTTTCGCCCGGCTCTACGCCGGAGCGTCTTACCGCATGTGCTCCAATACTCAAGGGTTCTAGAAGAACCGCATGGTCAAGAGGCAACCCCGTGGATGGGATCAGATGGTCGCAGGGAACGGACAAAAATTCTTGCATTCCCCCGTCCAGATGAACTCCCAGTACGCTCATCCTGGTGCAGCAATTAGGCTTACCGTTTCGGCAAGCAATACAGGTTCCGCACTCTATATAGGGAATTACGGCTACTTGATCCCCTGTTTTCAATTCCCATGGATTCTCTCCTACTGCTTCAATGACTCCAGCTAATTCATGGCCCAATACGCGCGGATAGGTGAAGTACGGCTGGTTTCCTTTAAAAGCATGCAAATCTGTTCCGCAAATTCCAATTCGGCGGATGCGAATCAAAGCCTCTCCTTCCTTGGGCTTCGGCTTTTCTACCTCTAGCATCCGTAAGTGATGAGGGCGTTCACAGAGAATTTGCTTCATGGCTCGTCTCCTCTCGCTTATTGTATGTTGAGGGCAGTTTCCTGCCCTCGGAATAGTATCTAAGGATAATATAGGCTTTCCTTCGTAGTGGATGGACACCAGCGTGATTGAAGCAGGTAAGGGATGAGAACATCCTTCGCCCGATCGGTTCCTATATAATGGAGGGCATCCACGGCATGCGCCCGGACATACCGGTTGCCATCTTCCAAGCATTCCTTCAGCTGGGGAACCGCCTCATCGGCATGTGGGCCTAGTCTTGCCAAAGACAGAGCGGCCATGAAACGGACTTGAACATCGGAGTCCTGCAAGCCGCGAGTTAGGCCATAGACCACATCACGCGTGGGCACGCCGATCATCCCGATCGCTTCCACGGCCGCCTGTCTCACCCTTTCAGAGGAATGGTTCTGCAGCTGAATCAGATAAGGGACCGCTTTCTCGGCTACCTGCCTCAACTCGCCAAGAGCAAAAACGGAGTGGACAACGGTGGCTACGCGGCTGCTCTCCAGGGCGGAAAGGAGACCTTCTATGGCCTCAGCGCCTGAAATAGCCAACCCATATGCAGCCACTCGGGATACCTTCTCACTCGGGTGATGCAGACCTTCGAGTAAGGCCTCCACCCCCTCCTGTCCGCCGCGTGCAAGCTCATAGGCAGCATGCAAGGCATAGGGTTCAAAAGAGTCCTGCAGTCCCTTTGAAAGATCCTGCAAGGCTGTAGGACTGTAAGCAGCTGTCCGTGCCAAGCCGCCGATCTGGCCAGTCAGCCAGCTCCACGTTTCTTCCCACATGGTTTCCTGTCTGATTAAAGTAGGCGCTAAGGATAGCGGCGCCACCCAATCCGGATTCTGATGATTCCAGCTTGCCTCTGTTGGGGCTTGCGTCCGCATGAATTCAAACTTCAGCATATAGCGATGCTGCCCTAAACAATTGGATGTAGAACGATGCCAGATGTCATAGTGGATGAGAGCAAAGGTACCCGCTGTCCCGCTTGCCAGAAACTCCCCAGGCGGGCGGTCTTCCTCAAACGTACGAGTTTCGTAATTTTGCGTTCCGGGCATGATCCCGGTCGGACCAAGTTCCATAGGGGTATCTTGCGGAAAATACATGATCATGGCCCACCAGGGGTGATGGTTACGCATTCTCTTATAGCCCCAATAGCTGTCCTTATGCCAACGACCAGGTTCAGGCGATGCATTGTAATGACCGTGACGATGGGCGTGCATCAAATAATTTGGACCGAGTACACTGGTTAAGGCGCCAGAAACCACCGGGTGATCCAGTACCTTTTGAATGTCCGGTATTCTCGGCAACAGGTTGTTACCGGGATTTCCTTCCTGTTCGTAGACGATATTCAATTGTTGAACCAATCGTTCATGAAAACCATCGGAGAAGTCCGCCTTCAGAATTAGAAATCCATCCGTAATAAATCTCCTCATTTGTTCATCCGTAAGTAACAGGGGCGAGTTTGGGTTCATGCGTGCCGATGCCTCCTTCATATTCATGGGTTAATCAACGGGATGATCCTATTATAATGAAGAAAAGGAAACTTCTACATAGACGATCCTAATGAATGTTTGAAGAGAATTAAGAAAAGAAAATAGCCTCTCTGCCGACTTGGCAAGAGAGGCTATTTTCTTTTGAGCTTACAGTGAAACGCCTAGGAATCCGCGCGTGAATTGGAAATCCACATTTCCCTGGGCCAAGAGACGAGGAGTATAGTTATGCTCCAGCGTTTGCTTGCAACGCTCTAGAATCTGTGCGATCCAATCGCTTTGATCCCCAGTTAGTGACAAATCCAAATCATGGCCCCAAGTTGTCTGTACAACCTGCTCAGATGACACTTGAAGCATTGGCACGAATGGATGCGTCTGCATCGGCTGTTGCCCAATCCAGGAGATGATCAGCTCAATACCTGTGGCGGCTAATCCAGTGATAGTCTCCACCCCATGATCCGTTGGCGTTTCCATAATATGAAATCCACTCTGCTGGGCATGTTCGCCATAGGCCAAGGAAGGCTTGATAGGGGATGTTGGGAATACACTATCTCTATAAGCTTGTGCGGAAAGCAACCCGCTGTTCTCAGGAACCACGACCGTACCGCCTGCAGCAACGATCATTTTGGTCAGCATGGCAAGCTGCTCCCCTGCTTCATCAGAAATGGAGCCATCGGTTACGATCCCGATTCGCAATCCTTCTAGCCCGACGATTTCTTTTCCGATGGACGAAGCCGATGACAATTGATCTGCGAACCAGCCTTCCACCTTCTGCGTGACTTTATCGATCCCGCCATCAAGTTGAATGCTGGCAAAGCCAAGAAGACCAGGATCGACCCCCATCTCCTCCATCTGGTGGCGCATAAAGTCATTGTGTGTCTTCTCGCAGCCATGCTCCAGCAAGAGGCAATGCTTGACCAGTGGATGGGTGATATAACCAATCATCGTGCGAGCGTACAGCTGCTCGGCTTGGCCGCCTGAATTGCCGCAGCCTTCCGTGTGAGCCAAGGCGACATAGCGCGAGATCGGCTCGGGCTGGCCAACCCCTCGGTTATTCAGCCGCTGCGCAATCCGATTCGCCACCTGCCCGGAACAAAGACTCGTAGGCAGGATCAATCCGATCGACTGTTTGCCCTGGTTGGTAAAGGAGAATCCCTCGGCTGCCGCGCCTCCTTCGAGTCGAATCGCAATCGGCTCTCCCGTCGGTTGTGGAGCATGGAGCAGCTCATCCAGTCGACTCCCATCGTTCTGCCGCCAGTTCCGCCAGATCTGTACCTGAGAATGGCCGGCCTTCTCCCCCACACTTCGCTGGCCGGAGGCGACTTGCATCGTGAGCTCGAACGTTTGCTTGCCTAGCTCATCCATAGACAGTCCATCTTGGTACTGGCCGGCGTTGATATCCATATCAGAGGCCAACAGCTCGAAACGGCGCGTGGTCGTCACGACCTTGAGCGTCGGGACAAAGGGGAAGTTGGTAATCGAGCCATTGCCTGTTGTAAAGAAGACCAGATTGCAGCCGGATGCGACCTGTCCGGCAATACTCTCAAGATCATTTCCGGGGCTGTCCATGAAATAAAATCCAGATTCTCTCATAGGCTCCCCGTAATCAATGACATAGTCGAGACGACTGTCTGGATCCTTCTTGCGGGCCGCGCCGATAGACTTCAGGTAAATGTTATAAAGTCCACGATATTTATTGCCTCCGGAAGGGTTCCCTTCCGCATTCGCCCCGTGCCAGGACGCCCGAGTCTTGAAGTTTTCCACAAGAGTCAAGAATTTGCGAGCGGTCTCGATGTCGCGGACCTTCTGTAAAACATAAGGCTCAGCCCCGATTAATTCATCTGTTTCCGCGAGATTCGCAGCGCCCCCGTAACGTATCAGTTCCTTGGCCATCCACCCGAGCAGCGGATTAGCTGAAATACCGGAAAAGGCATCTGACCCTCCGCATTGCAAGGCAATCTTCAGATGGCGAATCGATTCAGGTGTGCGTTCCATGGCATTGACGGCAGGTAGCCAATCGCGCACGATCGCTTCCCCTTTCTTCAGCTGATCCTCAAAGCTCCCTTGAATGGACATAAACTGATGAAGCACATCGCTTAGGGGATAGTTATGCTCTCGCATATACGATTCTACCATTTGGTTGGTCACCGGCTCCGTTCCAAAGTCTACGATCAAGACCGCACCGACGTTGGGATTGACGATAAAACCGGCCAAGGTGCGAAGCAGCAGAGAAAGATTATTAGGCTGGGCGGCTCCACCTTCGGTATGGGCAACAGGGACGATTCCATCCACTTGGGGAAAAGCTTTCAGTTCGCCTTGAAGACGGGCAGCCAGTTGCTTGACATAGCTTCCCGTGCGCGAAGAGGTGCCTAACAGAACGACTGTGTTACGCGTACCAACACCGCGCTCCGGACTGCGCCGATATCCCATAAATGTGCGCATATCGGGGTGAAGGGGCAAGGCTTCGGCCGCTTGGAACTGGGCTTCGTCCAGAACATAAGGCGGAACTTCATCTGCAAAATTAGGTTTTTCCGGCAGCGCAAAGGCCAGCGTACGCACACGAAGCTCTTCCAATACCTCTTGGTTAATGACATAGTGACCGGGCTCAATCGATTTTAGGGCCACACCGAACGGCAACTCCCAGGAAAGCAGGGGTTCGCCTAGAGAAATCGTCTTTACAGCAAAGCGATGACCTTCCAAAACCGTATAATCTATCATGAATGTCTGGCCTTGATAGATAATCGTCGCCCCAGCCTCTAGATTGCGGGTGGCTACAGCGACATTATCTCCCGGTAAGGGCAGCCTAGCCACTTCTTCGAAACGGTAAGATGCATTCATAGATTTTTTGCCTCCTATGGAAGATTTCACTTTTCTCTTTGATTGGCTAAATTGCATGCTTCTTGATAGATTTCAAGAAAAGGAACATGGTATTGCCGAGCGAGCTGAGCAACATCCTCATACTCGGGCGCCTGATGAAGCACCTGTTCCCCCCTTATTGCTTGCTTGACGCGAATGGTTCCGAATCTTGATTCGACACTCACAATTCGCCTATCTAGGATATTTCTTGTCCATTCACTTCGTCTTACGCCAAGGGTACTCGTTTGGATTAACAGGATCTCCTCGCAACGATCCGCCTGATCGGGATGAACCAGGACCGTCATCAGCGTACCAGGGCGATTTTTCTTCATGTACACCGGGGTATAGTACACATCAAGAGCCCCTGCTTCAAATACCCTTTCCATCACATAACCCAAGACTTCCCCTGTCATGTCGTCTACTTGCGTTTCCAAGACGATAATCTTCTCCTGTTTCCTGTCGCGTTCCTTCTGAGTGAGGACCGCCCGCAAGACATTCGGGTGCGCAAAATCTTTATGGCCTGCTCCATAGCCTATGCGCTCGATCATGACGGCGCCTATGGGCCCAAAATTCTTCACTAAAGCCTTCAGGATACCAGCCCCCGTCGGCGTCGTCAGCTCTCCTTGCACTTGCAAATCAGCCAGCGGAATTCCCTTCAGCAGCTCCAGTGTGGCAGGGGCGGGAATCGGATAAAGGCCATGCGCCATCTTCATTTTCCCTTGCCCAGTTGGAACCGGAGAAGCATAGATCTCGTCGACGGCAAGACTTTCCAGACCCAAGCAGAACCCGATCGTATCGAGGATCGAATCCATCGCCCCTACCTCATGAAAATGAACCTCCTTGGGGTCGACTCCATGAATTTTGCCTTCTGCCTCGGCTATCGCTTGAAATATCGCCATACTCCGTTCTTTGACTCGCATAGGCAAATGTGAATCGCTGATCATCTGGAGGATATCCGCCGCTTTTCGATGCTGGTGGTCGTCATGGCTAGCCATTTTAAATAGATAAGAGGGGGAGGAATGCTGACTCTCTTGCGCAGGGAGTTCAATCAACAGCTTTTTCGCTGCAATCCCCTGTTTCACCACCGTCTTTACTTCCAGCTCAAATCGGTCAATCGGCAATTTTCTTAGATGCTCGAGTATATAGTCGAGATCCGCCCCCAGGTCAATCAAGGCGGCTAAAGCCATATCCCCCGCAATGCCGGAGATACAATCCAGATACAGATTTTTCATTTCTCCGTTGTCTTCCTTTCTATAACATCTTATTCATGCTCCCGCTTTGGTATCCGGCTAGATCAAGCGTGACATAGGTGTAGCCATAGGCCTGAATCCTAGCATGGATCTTTTCGTGCTTCTCCATGAGTATGGGGATGTCCTTTGGCTCCACTTCAATTCTAGCCGTCTCGCCATGCGTTCGGACACGGACCTGGCTGATTCCGAGGCCCCTAAGATAGTGCTCGGCTTTTTCAATCTTGGACAATTTCTCAAGCGTAATCGTTTCTCCATAAGCAATCCGAGAAGATAAACAAGCAAAAGAGGGCTTATTCCATGTAACCAAATTCAATTCTTTGGAAAGCTCGCGAATCTCGCTTTTGTATAGCCCCACTTCATGCAGGGGGCCTCGAATGCCCAATTCCTTGGCTGCTGTTGTCCCCGGTCGATACTCGCCCGCATCATCGGCAATCAGTCCGTAAACGATCTGGTTGAATCCCTTTCTTTCTAGGGCTGGCAAGAGCTCTTCAAACAAATTTTTCTTGCAGAAATAGCAGCGATTCTTTGAATTTTCAGCATATCCGGGAATATTGAGCTCTGAGGTTTCCATAACCTCATGATCTACGCCGAGCTCTCGAGCGATTCTCTTGGCTTCCTCCAATTCGGATGACGGATAGGTCTCGGAGTCCGCTGTAATGGCTAGTACATTTTCCTTCCCTAGCGTATCGACGGCTACCTTCAACAGGAACGTGCTGTCCACCCCTCCGGAAAAGGCCACAACCACGCTACCCATATCGGATAAAACCTTTTTCAATTTCTCATACTTTTCCGAAATCATTCGTCATCTCCTCGTTCCCTTAAAGCCTTCTTCCCCGCCTCTATAACTTCAATAATACGGTCTACGTCATAGACGCTGCCCTTCCAAGTGCCTCCGCTTACGGCTTGCAAGGCTGCCCACAGCCTTGTGTCATCCGGCAAATCCGGGTCTGGCCGTAAGTCTGGATGCGCATGCCGACTTGCCAGGATCTTCTCCCCTTCTTCCGCGCCAAAGATGTCATCATTTTGCCCCACAAAGTTTAGGCTTGCCGTCAACTCCTTGCGATCGACGATAATTTCGACGATGTCTCCCGTACGAAGCTTGCCAATCGGCCCGCCCGCAAGCGCTTCAGGTCCGATGTGCCCAATGCAAGCCCCGGTGGAAACTCCAGAAAAGCGCGCATCTGTAATCAGCGAGACGTATTTTCCGTAGGATAGATGCTTCAGGGCGGAAGTGAGCTGATAGGTCTCCTCCATGCCCGTGCCTGACGGTCCGCGGCCTATGACAGCCATGATATCCCCTTTTTCAATTTCCCCTCTTTTAATCGCACGGATGGCATCCTTCTCTGCGGTAAATACCTTCACCTTTCCGGTGTGACGGTAAACACCGTCCTCATCCACCACAGACGGATCAATCGCGGTGGACTTGATAACAGAGCCTTCCGGGGCAATATTTCCGGTAGGAAAGGTGATGGTCGATGTAAGTCCTCGGCTTTTGGCCTTCGCTAGACTCATGATCACATCATCCGGGTTCACGCCGTCCGCTTCCTGCAGACGCTTCTTGACTTCAGCCCGGCGCTCGGATGACTCCCACCAATCCAGTACGGTACCTAACTTTTCCCCTGTTACCGTCAAGACATTCTCTCTTAATAAGCCAAGCTCGCGAAGGTGTAGCATCACCTCGGGAACGCCGCCAGCTAGAAACGCGCGAACCGTCGGGTGATGCGTCGGGCCATTTGGCAGTACACTGACGATTCGCGGAACTTCCCGATTCACGCGGCTCCAGTCCTCGACAGTGGGGATCGTACATTTTGCCGCATGGGCAATGGCTGGAATATGGAGCAGCAGATTCGTCGAGCCGCCGAAAGCCGCGTGCAGCACCATCGCATTATGTATCGCATCATCCGTTAAGATATCTTTGGTTGTAATGCCCGCTTCTTCCATCCGGATCGCTGCGCGTGCCGACTGTCGTGCCATCTCTGTCCAGATTGGCTGACCCGATGGCGCCAAGGCTGAATGAGGCAAGGAGAGGCCCAGCGCCTCCGCAACCACCTGAGCGGTTGCAGCCGTACCAAGAAACTGACAGCCTCCTCCTGGCGTTCCGCAAGCTCGGCAGCCCAAGTCAGCCGCTTCCTGCAAAGAAAGCTCCCCATTGGCATAACGCGCTCCTATCGTCTGTACTTTCCCTGCATCCTCCCCGTGCGTCGGTGGTAAGGTCACTCCGCCAGGTACGATAATCGTTGGCAGGTCATGCATTGCAGATAAGGCGAGCATGGTGGCCGGCAGCCCTTTGTCGCATGTGGCGACTCCGATCACGGCTTTTCGCGTTGGGAGAGAGCGGATGAGCCGGCGATAAACAATGGCGGCATCATTGCGGTAAGGCAAGGAATCAAACATCCCTGTTGTCCCTTGGGACCTTCCATCGCACGGATCACTGACAAAACCGGCAAACGGCACGCCTCCCTTTTCTTTGATTTCTTCAGCAGCCGCTCTCATCAGAAGTCCCACTTCCCAGTGGCCCGTGTGATAGCCTAAGGCAATGGGTGTTCCGTCCTCGCCACGGATTCCGCCCTGCGTGCTCAAGATTAAAAATTGTTTCCCATTTAATTCCGTTGGCTTCCATCCCATGCCCACGTTTTGCGTCATGCCGAACAGATCGCCGCTGGGCGAGTTCAGCAGCATGTCAGGCGTTAGCGGGAGGGAACCCGCTGGGCCTGAGGCATGGGTCTCTAGCTTGTATAAGTCATTCTGTGATTCTCCCATAATATACTGTAGATTCATCCTATCGACTCCCTTAGAAGATAAGTGCGAAAAATATGAAGAAATGGAGAAATTCCGCCTTGATCAAGGCGGATTTTTTGGAAATGGGACCTACTTTTTCAATACATTCGTCAAGCGGCCCAGCTTTTCAATCTCTATGGTGACTTCATCCCCATCTTTTAGCCATGCGCGCGCTTCTTCAGGATATCCGACGATCACGCCTTCCGGCGTACCGGTCAGGATAATGTCTCCCGGAGATAGGGTCATATGCTGGGATATATAGCTGATAATTTCATCACAATGGAATATCATATCATCTGTGCTGGAATTCTGGCGAACCTCCCCATTGACAATCGTGCGGATGGCCAACTGATTGGGATTGCCGACTTCATCCGCAGACACCAGGTAAGGACCTATCGGGCTGAAGCCATCGCAGGTTTTTCCAAGCAGCCACTGCGAGCTTTTGAACTGCAGATCGCGTGCGGAGAGATCATTGGCATTGCAATAGCCATAGACATAGCTTAGAGCTTCCTCTTTTGACACATCCTGGGCGGTCTTGCCCATCACGATGACCAGCTCTGCTTCATAATCCACTTGGCTGGATTTCTGCGGCAGCTTCACCTCCTGGCCATGTGCAGCCAGCGCATTGCTGAATTTGCTGAACAAGAGAGGATCCTTCGGGTAAGCCATACCGCACTCGTCTGCATGCTTTTTATAGTTCAATCCAACACAGATAATTTTAGAAGGTTCAGGCACGCATGGTCCGAAGGTAAGCGACGCTTCTTCTAAAAATAAGGTATCATCAGCATAAGCGCGATCCGTCAATTTCGAGAGCAGGGCATTTCCTTCTTCCCCGCGGGTAATGAGCTCCGATGCGCTCACCGGCGCATCCTTGAAGTCCGCATATTTGGAAACCGCTGCCTTGACATCCAAAATCCCCTTGTCCGTCTTGACCCCTAAGCTTAATCCTTCCCCTGTTTGAAACGTAACTGTAATCATGTTTTCTCCTCCTCGATTAGCTGAAGGGAACCTCAAGTAGGTCCCCGCAGCTTATTTTCCATATGGTTATGATTTAACAAACACCGTTTTTATCGCGGTAAAGAATTCGATCGCCGCCTGCCCCTGCTCCCGCGAATGGGAGCTGGATTGCTTCATCCCTCCGAATGGAGCCTGAAGCTCAACGCCTGCACTTTCCGCATTAATGCGAACAAGGCCGGCATCCATATCTTGAATGAAGGAGAGCATATTTCCGATATTCTGGGTAAAGATCGAGGCGCTTAGCCCGAATTTCACATCGTTGGCGACATGCAGGGCTTCTTCGAAGGTATCCACCTTGATCAGGGCCAGGACCGGCCCGAAAATCTCTTCCTGGGCAATCGTAGAATCAGGGGTTACGTTTTCAAATACGGTTGGTTCCACATAGAAGCCATCTGCCCATTCACCTTCGGTCAAATGGTTGCCCCCTGACAATAGGGTTGCTCCTTCGGAGATGCCTTTATCAATATAGGAAAGCACGGTATTCAACTGGCTTTCG
>JBEQAI010000063.1:0-12427 GCA_041640415.1 Ammoniphilus sp.
GGAAAACTTCCGCTTCCAACCCAAACTCCGGATATTCATGCTTAAACGTATTGTAGGTGTGCGGGCAGATGGTCACAATCTTTTTCACGTGATAAGCTTGGAAATTCGCAATATTCTCTTGACATAGTTGTTGAAACAAGAATTCATTTCCCATCCGGCGGGCGGTATCACCAGAGTTTCTTTCTTCGTTCCCTAATATAGCAAAATTGACGCCCGCTATATTCATGATCTTCGCAAAGGCTTGCGCAATTTTTTGACTGCGATTGTCAAAGGATCCCATCGATCCGACAAAGAAGAGGTATTCAAAATCTTCTGCTTCATCCACGGTTGGCACCACGATATCCTCTCGGCCTTCACGCCACTTAATACGTTCCTTCCGGTTGATCCCCCATGGATTGCTTTGGCGCTCAATATTTTGGAAATAACGTGTGGCTTCATGCGGCATATTGCCTTCGGTCAGAACCAAGTACCGTCGCATATCAATGATTTTATCTACATGTTCATTTGCTACCGGACATTGATCCTCACAGTTCCGGCATGTTGTACAGGCCCATATCTCCTCTTCCGTGATAACATCCCCAATCAAACTTGGCATTTCGATCGTCGCAGCCACCTCTGAGGAAGCAGATTGCACGGCCATTTGATTGGCTTTGCTATTCTTAAATATAGAATCCGGCATCCAAGCTGTTCTAGACGTAACTACGGATCCCTTATCTGTCAAATGGTCTCTCATCTTCACGATGAGATCCATCGGTGATAATGTCTTTCCTGTTCCTGAAGCGGGACACATATTGGTACATCTTCCGCATTCTGCACACGCGTATAGGTCAAGCAGCTGCACCTGGGTAAAATTCTCAATTCTTCCAACGCCATATTCCTCAACCTCTTCATTTTCAAAATCAATCTTTCTAAGTTTTCCAACAGGTCCTACTTTCTTGAAAAATATATTGATCATCGCGAATAGCTCATGAAATTGCTTGGATTGCGGAACAAACACCATGAAGGATAAAACGGTTAGCATATGCACCCACCAAAATAGATAAAACAATACCGTTCCTGCGGTCGTTCCCACACCTGAGAAAGTCGCTGCAATCACTCCAGAGAATGGAGCATAGACGAAATTGGGGTGATGTCCAAGCATAATTGTTTCAAAGCCCAATGTTAACAGGATCGTCAGGGTCAAAATGCTTAGCGCAATATAGACAAAGGCAGCTTTAGCATCTCGCTTCCATTGCAATCGTTTCAGCTTCTCCCCATAACGGCGGTAAGCGCCATATATCACCGCACAAAGCATGAGGAAGGTCGTCCATTCCTGCATCAGACTGAAATATTTGTGCGCTTCTCCGAAAGGGAATTCATAACCTGCATTAAAACCCTTGATTATGATTTCGATGAGTCCAATTTGGATGATAATAAAGCCATAGAATAAGATTAAATGCATATAACCGCTTTTCTTGTCTTTAAACAATTTCCGTTGGCCGAACACATTCACTAACACCGTATGGATTCGTTCTTTGAGGCTTGGTTCGAACTCCGATTTCTTGCCCAGCTTCACAAACAAGTATCTGCTATATACAACGCTAGCAAAAAGATAAAAGGCATATCCCGTCACGAAGAGGAAAATGAAAAAATTCAATAGTGTCCACATGTTATTCCCTCCTGCCTAATTTAAGAAAATATCCGAATCATGGATAAAATGATTCGGATATTCACTTTTATCTAAGTACTCTATTAATAGTTGTCAATTTGTGCTCTTTGCAATTTACCGCTGTAATCCACATAGAGCGATTTCCATTCCGTATAGACGTCTAGTGATGCAATGCCTGAATCACGATGGCCGTTACCTGTACCTTTGGTTCCGCCAAACGGAAGGTGAATTTCAGCACCTGTGGTTCCGGCATTGACGTATACGATCCCTGTATCCAGGTCTCTCATCGCTTGGAAAGCACGATTAATATCTGCTGTAAAAATAGCACTAGATAAGCCAAATTCCACGCTATTATTCACTTCAATAGCCTCTTCCAAACTTTCTACAGGAATAATAGAAGCAACCGGCCCAAAAATTTCTTCCTTAGCGATTCTCATATCAGGTTTTACATCCGTAAAGATCGTCGGAGCATAGAAATTGCCTTTATCTAGTCCTCCTTCTGTGACAATGCTGCCACCAACAAGAAGTTTAGCTCCTTCTTCGATTCCAATTTTTACGAATTCATCAATTCGCTCAAGAGAAGAACGATTGATCACTGGACCCACTTTAACCGTTTCATCCAATCCATTTCCTAGCTTTAATTCTCCAATTCGTTCTAGCAGTTTTGTTTCCAACTGTTCCTTCACACTTCTATGCACGATGATACGGCTGGTAGCTGTACATCTTTGTCCGCTAGTTCCAAAGGCGCCCCACAAGATTCCATCCACGGCAAGATCAAGGTCAGCATCTTCCAACACGGTTACGGCGTTTTTTCCGCCCATTTCGAGGGACGTTCTCTTTAGCAATCGACCTGCACGCTCATTGATTTGCTTCCCTACCTCATTGGATCCCGTAAACGAAATAATATCAATATCCGGATGGTCAACCATGGAATTTCCTACCACACTGCCTGAACCGTTAACCAGATTCACAAGTCCCTTCGGAAGTCCTGCTTCTTCATAGATACGAACAAATTGGCTGGCAACCATTGGGGTTTCCGTTGCTGGCTTCCATACCACGGCATTCCCTGAAATAAGGGCAGGAAGCGATTTCCACGAAGCAATGGCAATAGGAAAATTCCATGGCGTAATTAGTCCAGCAATCCCAACAGGCACGCGGACACTCATGGCGAATTTATTGCGTAGCTCAGATGGTACCGTATCCCCAAAAAGGCGACGGCCTTCACCCGCCATATAATAGGCCATGTCAATCGCTTCCTGAACTTCTCCTCTCGCTTCGGAAATCACCTTACCCATTTCGCTAGTAAGAATCTGTGATAGCTCTTCTTTTCTTTCCTTCAATAAATGAGCAACCTTATAAAGAATTTCTGCACGCTCTGGAGCCGGTACTAACCTCCACGATTTTTGTGCCATTTTAGCAGATTCAACCGCACGATCTACATCCTCTTTGGTGGATTGAGTCACTTGACCTAGAACTTCACCAGTAGCGGGATTCTGAATCGATACAAATTTTCCAGATGAAGCTGCACACCATTCCCCATTAATAAAGTTAAGAAATTGTTTCATATTATATCCTCCTCGTATTTTCAATAAAGTAGATTTAAGTCTATAATCTTTCCTTAATTCTATGGATTGCTTCGTAAAGTCTTTCGTTCGGGACAGATAGGGATACCCGAAAATACCCTTCACCTGATGGACCAAATGCATTTCCTGGGGTAACGATAACACCTGCTTGTTCTAGAACTTGCGTTGCGAAATCAGTGGACGTGTATCCTTCCGGAACTGGTGCCCAAATGAAGAAGCTACCTTTAGGCGGTTCGACTTTCACGCCGATAGAGGCCAGACCATCCAACATGGCATCCATGCGTTCTTTGTAAATTTGATTATGTTTCGTAATGCAACTTTGATCACTGTTTAAAGCAAAAGTTGCCGCTTTCTGGATCGGGGTAAACTGCCCCGTATCCACATTACTTTTAAGTGTGGACAACGATTTAATAATGTCTTTATTTCCTACGATATACCCAATTCTCCAACCGGTCATATTATAGGTTTTGGACAGAGATCCAAACTCAACGGCTATCTCCTTTGCTCCAGCTGCTTGAAGGATACTTGGCGCTTTGTAGCCATCAAAAGTGACCATGTTATAGGCAGAATCATGAGCAATGGGAATCTGGTGCTCGCGCGCAAACGATACTGCACGTTCAAAAAAAGCCAGATCAACGGTGGCGGAAGTCGGATTGCCTGGATAATTCAAGAACATCAGCTTTGCTTTTTGCCGGATATCTTCAGGTATCCCATCGAATTGAGGCTCGTAATTGTTTTCTTGCTTCAGTGGCATATAATAATCCTCGCCATTAGCCAGATACGTCGCCATACGATAAACCGGGTAACCTGGATCAGGGATTAAGACCGTATCACCCGGATCAATCAATGTCGGAATTAAGTGCGCGAGTCCTTCTTTTGAACCAATCAGAGCAAGTACCTCGGTATCCGGATCAAGCTCCACATCATACTGCCGCTTGTAAAAGCTGGCGACTGCCTGTCTGAATTCAGGACACCCCACAAAACTCGGATATTTTAAGTTTTTTGGATCTTTCATTTCTTCAATTAATTTATCAACGATGTGGGCTGGTGTAGGAAGATCAGGATCTCCTATCCCTAAATCAATGACATCCACTCCCGACTGAATCAATGCAGCCTTTTTCTTATTGATCTCCGCAAATAAATAGGGAGGAATTTGTGCCACTCTCTTTGATTGAAAACGCATAGACATCTTCACCTCTCTCCTCTTCTTCCTTTTTCAAATGAAGTTAATGGAAAACTTATGTATTAAATGTACAAATTTTCGAATTTAATAACTATGTCCGTTTTTCACAAAAAACCACTCAAAATTTTGATAATATTCCGTATGATTTGAACAAAGCAACCCTTCACAAACCAAAAAGCCCCACTCTGCTAACACAGAATGGGGCTCTTATTCACATCCAACTTAATACTCAGACTAAACGGTCTTCTACCTTTCCTTCACCTGCAATGGATTAATGCCTAACTTCCCATATTCTATAATATACTCTGCTACCTCTTTCATAGAGATTCTATATTTCATACTGTGCGCTCTCATTCTTTCATACGCTTCAGTTTCGCTGACTTTATAAGTCAGCATGATCATGCCTTTTGCTTTTTCCACTCTTTTTCTTTCTTCTATTTTCGCCTGGAGGTCCCTAATGTTGCCAGCAAGTACTTTTACGCGTTCGGATTGACCAAGGGCCATTTCGACGGCAGGGATCAAGTCCCTTTCCGATATAGGTTTAACCAAGTATCCTACTACGTTTGCCATTCTCGCTTCCTTAATGAGTTCTGTTTCGCTGTAAGCGGTTAAGAGTAACACGGGAATGCCAAATGAAGAATGAATAATCCTGCTAGCTTTTATGCCATTCATTTTTGGCATTTTCACATCCATGATAATCAAGTCAGGATGATGCTTACTCGCCAATTCGATGGCAAGATCTCCGTTGTTCGCTTCGGCCACCACATCGTATCCTGCTTCAATGAGCATTTCCTTAATATCCATCCGCAAGATGGATTCATCATCAACAACTAAAATCCGCGGCTTACTCATACCAGATCCTCCTGTCTAAATGGAAACATGACCGAGGCGGTCGTCCCTTCTTTTTCCTTTGGCTTCAATTCGAATACACCCGATAGATCATACTTGGTTAGATTCTGAATAATCTCTAGTCCTAACTGATCCGTATTCGCTGTCTCTTGCAGACCCACTCCGTTATCTTGAACAAAGAAACGAATCTGGTCATCCAAATGACTAATACCCACGGTAATCACTCCGATTTCCCGCCCTACAAAAGCATGCTTTAAACAATTTTGGATTAATTCAGTTAAAATCAGGGCCAAGGAAATGGCTTGGTCCGAATGGAGGGAAAGCGGTTCCGTTTCAAATTCAAGAAGGATACTGCAATCTGAATGAGGCAAGTTATAAACCAACGCTTTGGCGATCTTATGAATAATTTCATCCATACTCACTCGTTCCATCCCGCTGTAGGAAAGTACTTCATGTACGGTTGCTATACTGATAATCCGATTCAAACTTTCCTGGTAAGATTGCTTAGCTTCCTCACTCACTCCACGCCTGATTTGCAGGCGAAGCAAACTTGCAACCGTTTGTAAGTTATTCTTAACCCGGTGGTGAATTTCTTTAATCACCGCCGACTTCACCATGAGCTGGCGTTCCTTGTTTCGCAGTTCCGTTACATCGCGAAGCGTAAATAAGAAGCGATCGCCCTTCTTGTCCTGTTTCTTTAAACAAATGCCTCTAATGATAAAGACTTTTCCCAAATGATGAACTTCCCTTTGGATAAATCCATCGTGGCTGTAATCTTCTTCTTCAATGAAGGGAAGACACTCCCGAATCTGCCTGTTCCTGTAAAGATTCCATTCGAGTTGTCCATGGCTCTCCATGATCCCGATGGCAAAATTATTGGCGTATAGGATCGTCCCGTCCTCGTTTAGTAAAATCAAGGCTTCTTCTATTATGTCGGGAATGGCCTGCTCTTTGGTGACAAAATCCCAGAAGGTACGATAAAACTCCTCTGTAGTCTCGGATAGCAAAGCCAGTTCATTTTCCCGCTTCACTTGTCGTGTAATATCTTGTTCAAGAATAAGCAGACCTATCGTTTGCCCCGCTTCATTGAGTATGGGTGTGACATTCTGCTTGACATGTTTTCCTTCGTGGGTGAGGGCTCGATGCCCCATGGTCGGCTTCCCTGTACGGAAGGAACGAAAAACAGCCGGCTCAAGAGCCTCGAAAATGATCTTTCCAATCACACCGGTTTGATACAACGACTGGATCGTGGTGGGTACGGCTTCCGCCACGACAACCATCGTATTCCCGTCCCGATTGGGGCAATCGATAAACACATTCGCTTGGGCAAGATCAGCAATGGTTTGAAGCATCTCCCTTTTATTATGAATGACAACAATATCATCCTCAGTCAAAGAGGTGAAGGTGCGGCACAGATCTTGAATCCGCGGCATGGTTTCCATCTCATAACCCCTTTCGAAAAAAGACAAAAAAAGCCCCTCTCAACGTATCGTTGATAGGCGCCTTTGCCTATATACTTATGCTTTTATTAAACATACTATACTAAATAGACTGATAGTTGTAAATGGTTGAGATTTCCACTTTTCCTGTTGGCACAATATCATACAGATGCAGGTAATCCTCGTACACGATATTAAATTCCTTCCACACTTTTGATTTTCGGTGAATATCCATATCCCACTCTTCGTAGATCTCCAGCAACAAACCAAAGAGGAAGTACTTTTTTCTAACATCTGATTCCGATTTAATTTTGGATTGCAAAATTTTTACTTCTTCGCTTAAAAAGCTTTCCATCTTCCCCACTCCATTCAATGGTAAAAATGCCCCTGTTTGAAGTAACAGGGGCGCCGTTGCCATATGCTATAGAATTTTCATTACATTTCTCACCGAGTCAGCTGATTGATCCAGGCTGGTTTTCTCTTCTTGAGTTAATTGTAACTCTAGAATTTTTTCGATCCCATTTCCCCCTATGATCGTCGGGACACCCAGATACATATTTTCATAGCCGTACTCCCCTTCTAAATAGGCAATGGCCGGGAGAATTCGTTTCTTATCCTTTAAAATCGCTTCGGCCATCTGGACTAGAGAAGCAGCAGGTGCATAATACGCGCTACCGTTCCCCAAAAGGTTAACGATCTCCCCACCTCCCTTACGGGTTCGTTCAACAATCGCCTCTAGACGATCTTTCGGAAGAAGTTTTTCCAGAGGAATTCCTCCTGCATAGGAGTAGCGTACAAGAGGCACCATATCATCGCCATGCCCCCCCAAGACAAAACCGGATACGTCTTCAATGGACACGTTTAACTCTTCAGCGACAAAGGTGGTAAAGCGGGCGGTATCCAAGACCCCGGACTGCCCGATCACCCGATTTTTCGGAAAGCCGGTCGTCTGATAGCAGACATAAGTCATGGCATCCACCGGATTGCTCAAAACCAGGATATAGCTATTGGGGGCGTACTGGGCCACATTTTCCGCTACTTTACGCATAATCCCCGCATTCGTGCTCACCAGTTCATCCCGACTCATCCCCGGCTTGCGGGCAATACCCGCCGTAATGATGACAAGGTCAGCATCTTGGATGTCCTCATAACGGGAAGTCCCTACAATCTTGCTGTCAAAGCCTTGAACAGGACTGGCTTCGAGCATATCTAATGCTTTTCCTTTGGTTGGGTTTTCCTGACTCGGGATATCGAGCAGAACAATGTCTCCTAATTCTTTTTGCGCCAGCATCAGTGCTGCTGTAGCCCCTGTAAACCCTGCTCCGATCACTGCAATTTTTCTTCTCTTAAATGCCATCTCTGAAAGTTCCTCCATTATCCATTGGATTCTTGTTCATTGTTTTGATGATCCGCACGTTTTCTCTTCCGATGGCTAGGGTTGATCGCTTTCGTTGAGCCTGTATCTGACACTATCTCAGGTCTCTCCGTCTCCATTTCTTTCTCTTCCTCTTTCTCTTTCTCTATCTCTTCTTCAACCGACGTTCTGTTAGCAGGTTCTACTTTTTTTTTACGACCAACCCGACTTCTGCGTCTGGTCGGGGAATCAGATGGGAAGCAACCAAGACTCCTACTCGTTTCGCCGCTTCTTTCCCCGCTTCGAGTGCAGCTTGTACCGCGCCCACATCCCCTTCAATGATAACGGTAACCAGGGCTCCATCTATTTTCTCTTGATTGATTAATTGGACATCGGCCGCTTTAACCATGGCATCCGCGGCCTCGATGGAAGCAATTAGTCCCTTGGTTTCAATCATCCCAATTGCTTTAGACATCTCCCTCACCTGCTTTCCTCATCTATACTATCTACAATTCCAATGACAACCGCGTCTATGGGAAGATCCTTGTCCACCTCAATCAGCCGAGCCGCACTTCCCATCGTGACAATCACGCGATCCCCAATTCCCGAGCCAATTCGATCGACCGCAATAATGCGCGTATCTTCCAACTGCACAAATAGAAACTTCAACCCCGTTAACCCATCTTCTTTCCGTGTGGCCCAAACATTACCTGTAATGGTTCCCAAACGCATGGGGGATCACCTCCGCTACTTATCCCTGCGAATTCTCATTCCTTTGGCTCTTGCTGTATCCCAGGCTAATGGCGTAATGACGGTGGATTTCGCTACCCGCAGCTCTTCTCCCTCTGCCTGCTCAACATCCCGCTGGGTAAGCAGCTTCTTTACGTCTGCCCAATCACCTTGTTCCTGAGCAGACACCTCCGTCAGTTCTGGAAGTTCATATTCCGCAACAAACCTTGCCCCGAAGGAACTCAATGCAACTTTAGCCTTGAGAAGATGCTCGCGGTAGCGCCGGGCAGGTTCAGGTAATGGAACGCCCTTCCTTTCAGGACGAAGGATCCAGCTTAAGGAACGGGCGGGCTGCAAGTAAACGGGAGTGCCCGAAAGCAGGCATTCAGCCAGCCATTGACTTGCCGCCGTTCCGGTCAGCCCTTGGGCTCCTCTTACCATGAGGTCTTGATCCGCATCGAGGAAGAGGACACTTCCTCTCTCTTCTTGAACCTTTCCCCACACGGTCGATTGCGAGGCGAGCGGGCAAAGCGATACGTTCCAGCTTGGAGCTAGCGATTGGCTAAGTTCATCCAACTGAGCCGGTTCACGGGTCCCGTCATGACAGATCCATAAACGGGGCTTGTGTTGGATTCTTTGAAGAACCTCCCGCACAATCTGTTCCACTACCTGCGGATCCAGAGTCTTCATTCTCCCAGACTCCTCGCCTCGTTTTTTAAGATGATTCCGGACAGCCCTTGGCTGTAAAGGGCAGCATTGGCTTCATCGGTGTCGATATGCATCTCCAAGGCATAACGAGGGGAAACGCGAATGAGGACTCGATCAAAAAGAATCGGTCGATTACTCTCAATTTTGACCTGAACGTACTCTCCATTTTTCACGCCAAACTCAGCTGCATCCTCCGGTCTCATATGAATATGACATTGCGCCAGAATTAAACCTTCAGCTAGATGAATACTGCCTTTCGGGCCGACAAGGGTAACGGGTGAAGATCCCTCAAGATCCCCCGACTCTCTCAAAGGAGGCTTTAACCCTAATTTAATCGCATCAGTCTGACTCACTTCGACCTGTGTAGCTCCTCTAGCCGGCCCAAGGATGCGAACCTTCTCGATGCTGCCTTTCGGGCCTACAACGAGAAGGGTCTCATTCGCAGCAAATTGGCCTGGCTGCGATAGGTCTCCTTTTTTTGTTAATTCATACCCCTTTCCGAACAAGGCCTCCAGATGCTGCTTAGATAAGTGCACATGCCTCGCGGAGACCCCAATGGGCACCTTGGGTACGTTCGCCGACGGTTGTTGATACTGTACCAGCACCTGATCGACGATCGCCTGAATCATCTCTGTATTCACGCTTTTCTCTCCTTCCTTATCTCCATTTCGCTATTATTCGGCTTGTAGTTTTGGCAAGATGCTTTCGAGCTCACTGTGTGGACGTGGGATCACATGAACGGAAAGTAGTTCGCCCACGCGCTGGGCAGCTGCTGCCCCTGCTTCAGTTGCCGCTTTTACAGCCCCTACATCTCCGCGCACTAATACGGTAACAATTCCCCCACCCACATGCACCTTGCCCACTAAGTGAACATTGGCGGCTTTCACCATAGCATCGGCAGCTTCTACGGAAGCGACTAGCCCCTTCGTTTCAATCATTCCTAAAGCAGTAAGTTCTCTTGACATTGTAAATTCCTCCTTGGATTTGGGTTATAGTTTGGAAATCACTTGACTGACTAATTTGGCGATACTTTCCTTATCTAGCTGCGATGATGCCGTTCCTGCCTCAGCTAAGACCTTTTCTATCACTTGTTCGATCTGTACGGACGCGTTCGTCTTTTCCTGCACTGGGGTTAGCGTTGTTGGTGTCGGTACGTCCAGTTCCTTCACCCCATAAGCCAAACGCTTAACATTCATCAAATGATGAGCTGTTACATTATCGGAGGTAATGTTGCCGCCAAAGGAGCCGCAACCTAAGGTGAGAGAGGGTTTCAATCCCGTTGTCGCACCTACGGCTCCCAGAGCCGAAGGAGTGTTCACCAGAATCCGGGAAACGGGCATCCGTAACGCAAAGGTTCGGGCTATTTCTTCATCCTTCGTATGAAGAGCTAGAGAATGCCCTCGGCCGCCCAAATTCAGGAGTCTTTCACACAAGACCACAGCCTCTTTCCACCCATCCACGGTGTAAAATCCAAACACGGGGGCTAGTTTTTCAATCGAGAACGGAAACTCTTTGCCTACTTGGGTTTCTTCGGCGATCAAGAGCCTTGTATCGTCAGGCACTTGAACCCCTGCGTATTGAGCAATCGTCTTGGCACTGCGTCCTACAATCTTCGGATTCAATTTGCCAGGCGCCGGCGAAATCACGGGTTCGAGCTTCTTTTTCTCCTCTTCATTGAGGAAGTAGGCCCCTTGTTTCTTGAATTCTCTTATCACGATTTCTCGAATATTCCGATCCACAACAACCGATTGTTCGGAGGCACAGATCGTTCCATGGTCAAAGGTCTTGCTATCCACGATGCGTTTAACCGCAGCCGGAACTTCAGCCGTTTTTTCAATGTACACTGGCACATTGCCAGGTCCAACTCCATACGCTGGCTTTCCTGAACTATACGCCGCACGGACGAGACCGCTGCCCCCGGTTGCCAGAATGAGGTTGACATCCCGATGCGTTAACAAGGCTTCCGTGGCCTCCATCGTCGGTGTCGAAATCCATCCGATCAATCCCTCAGGAGCCCCAGCAGCAACGGCCGCCTGTAAGCAAATCCTTGCCGCTTCAACCGTACATTTAGCTGCTGTAGGGTGAGGGCTAAAAACAATTGCATTGCGGGCTTTTAAAGCGGTTAAGCTTTTGAATATGGTCGTGGACGTGGGATTCGTGACCGGAACAATTCCCGCTATAACACCGAACGGGGAAGCAACCTCAACCACGTTGCGTTCCTTGCATTCCTGAAGAATCCCTACTGTCTTTTGTTTGACGATCGAGAGAAACACTTCCCTCGATGCCACTTGGTTCTTAAGGACTTTATGCTCGATGACACCCAGACCCGTTTCTTCTACGGCCATTCGTGCCAACTCATGCGCCCTCTCATAAGCGGCATCTGCCATGGCTTTTACAATCCGATCCACCTCTTCTTGCGAGAAGGATTCGAAGGTTCGCTGCGCTATCTTGGCCGCCTCAACGGCCATTCTCATTTCCTGCTGGGAAAGCAAATCTCGATCCAGCTGCATGTTTCTCACTCTCCTCTTATCTGTAAGGAATAGGACTTCTGGCCAATTCCACAATATGTTCTCGGAACGCATCCGCCGCGGCTTGGCAAGCGGACTGGCTACCGGTCAGCAACCCTCCGCCATAATTTGTTTCGGTAGGGGGACCAAAGAACGTGACTAACCGGACGTCCGCCGCCTTCAGGGCAGCATCTAGCCCGTACACAGCCTCAAGGGGCGGGGCAACTAAGTAGGCTAAAGGTTCTCCTTCTTTAATCCCGGCTAAGTGGGAAAGATAGCGTCCCGTCCTTGCTACGACATGAGCATATAGCGCATGGCTTCCTTCTTCATTCAACGCTTCAAAATAAGCTTCGTTTTCGATGGTGTGGCGGACCGCATCGATCCCGCTGCTTACCTCATCGGGTGTGGGTCCTGCAAGAATGCCGAT
>JBEQAI010000064.1:0-12294 GCA_041640415.1 Ammoniphilus sp.
CTCTTGTTGTTCTGTATATCCTATGTACGGGAGTCTAGGGAGGCATCGGCATTTGTCCTAGGGCAAGCGTCTATTTTAGTTGCGTTAGATTTGACTTTGAACGAGTTTAATTTTATACTCAAATTATTAACGAATAATCTCCATAATAATTTAATATAATGTTCGTCTTTAGGAGGGTTTGAACATGCTTGGAGCACCATTATCTTCATTATCAAAAAAAATTATGCTTCTTGGCTCAGGCGAGCTTGGGAAAGAGGTCATCATTGAGGCACAGCGGCTTGGAGTAGAAACGGTTGCTGTGGATCGTTACGCGAATGCACCGGCTATGCAGGTTGCTCATCGTGCACACGTCATCGATATGCTTAATCCTGAGGAACTTTACCGTATTGTAAAGGCAGAAAAGCCTGAT
The DNA here is from genome assembly GCA_041640415.1 of Ammoniphilus sp. GTDB lineage: Bacteria > Bacillota > Bacilli > Aneurinibacillales > RAOX-1 > YIM-78166. Next base: position 410 of record JBEQAI010000064.1, read on the forward strand.
TTTATTGTTCCGGAAATTGAAGCCATAGCAACATCCGCGTTGGTGGAGTTGGAGCAAGAGGGCTTTAACGTTGTGCCGACAGCCCAAGCTACCAGACTAACGATGGACCGAGAAGGAATTCGTCGATTAGCCGCTGAAGACCTCGGGCTGCCAACTGCTCGATATGAGTTTGCAGATTCGTTGGATGAACTCAAGCTGGCGGTAGAGAAGATAGGTACCCCTTGTGTAATCAAGCCCATCATGAGCTCTTCTGGAAAGGGACAGTCCGTTTGCCGATCGCTCGATGATGTGGAGACTTCATGGCAAGCTGCAATAGAAGGAAGTCGAGGAAAAAGCACTCGTGTAATTATTGAAGAATTTATTCATTTTGATTCGGAAATCACTTTGTTAACGGTCCGCTCGGTATCTGGAACCACTTTCTGCCCGCCTATTGGACACGTGCAGAAGGATGGGGACTATATTGAATCCTGGCAACCGCATTTCATGACGGAAGAGCAGCTAAAAGAAGCAGAAAGAATCGCGGGCATTGTGACAGACTCGCTTGGGGGCTATGGCTTATTTGGCGTCGAGCTCTTTATTGGAAAAGACAAGATCTATTTCAGTGAAGTGTCTCCGCGTCCGCATGACACGGGTATGGTGACTATGGTAACTCAAGAGCTTTCTGAATTTGCTCTGCATGTCAGAGCTATACTAGGACTGCCTATCCCATCCATCCGGCTGTATTCGCCTGGTGCTTCATATACCTTGAAGGCCAACCGAGCAGAAGTGGAATTTCAGATTGCTGGTCTAGAACAGGCGCTGCAAACTCCAAATAGTCAGGTTAGAATATTCGGGAAGCCAGAAACAAAAGAGGGAAGAAGAATGGCTGTCGCTCTTAGCGCGGCCGATGATGTGGAAACGGCTAGAAGCCAGGCAAAAACCGCTGCATCAGCCTTAACAATTATCTATAAGTAATGAACTCAGGGCGCTTGAGGGAGTATCTCGATAGCGGCCCTGTTTTTTGTTTCGGCTGGATAAAATTAGTTGAGAATACGAACAGAATCGGATAGAATGTAGTTTGACATGCATGTTAAAAGAGGTGAGCGCAATTCGTAATTTTTTAATGAACATCCTCAGGGAGCCCAAGAACCTTTTAGTCCTTATTATTACGCTCTTTGTACTTAGTGGCTTGGCTCTACTTCTTTTACTTACCCGATATGCACCTGCTTCCGCGTTAAACGAGGAGATTGTCCTCATTCTTTTTGGTGGACTGCTAGCTTTACTGCTCAGATTATATTATAGTATTTCTCAATATCATCAGCCTGTCCTTGCAGATCATCGACTATCCATTGCTGATGTTCCGCTAGAAGAGGCTGTATCCACTATTGGCCAAGTCTTGGAGGAGCAAAGAAGGATTGAAGAAGACCTCCGATTACGAGAGGAAAGGCTTATTACTACATTGAACAGTATGCCCCACGCTGTAATCACAACGGATCAACGGGAGCTTATTACCTATATGAATCCTATGGCAGAGAAGCTAACTGGATGGAAGAAACAGGAGGCCCTTCGCAAGCCGGTAGGGGACGTATATCGAATCCAAGAGGATGACCAATCCAGTAAGGTGATTAACCCCTTAGCCCAAATGGGTAAGGGCTCTAAGAGAAGCAAAAACTACCAGTTTGTATTGCGACCTAAATCCGGCTCAAGTATGTGGATATTAAGCAGTGTTGGCCGAATGAAGAGCCGGTCGGGGGAAAGCCTGGGAGTAGTTATAGCTTTTCAAGACTTAAGTGAACAGAAACGACAGGAATTGAAGATGATAGAAGAGGCTCATCTGGATGATCTTACAGGTTTGCCTAATCGCAGACATTTGCAAAAAAGCTTTGCAGCTCTAGTGGGAGGGCCAAAGGGCAAGAAACAGCAACTCGCTGTTATGTTTCTTGATCTTGACCGCTTTAAATCAGTTAATGATACGTTTGGTCATGAGGTTGGAGATGTTCTTCTTAAATCGGTTTCCAAGAGGTTTCGCAGCCTAATTAGTAAAAACGATATCATCTCGAGGATAGCCGGTGATGAGTTTATTATTGTCCTAATAGATATTGACAAGCCCCAAGCTCTAGGTGTTGCTAAAAGAATACTGGATGGAATGAAGGATCCTTTTTTTATCAGGGGCTACAGACTTCTTGTAACACCGAGTATTGGAATCAGCTTTTTTCCGGAAGACGGAGCCAAATTAGATGAACTGTTGGATAAAGCAGATCAAGCCATGTACCTAGCGAAGAAAAGCGGAAAGAACAATGTTCAGATCTTCGACCACTCAAGAATCAGTTAACTATCCCAGCATAGACAGCGCTTACGGAGGATGATAAGATGCCAGTACCTAAAGACTACCTAGCACCCCATCGAATTTCTGCTAAAGAACGCGCTCTTTCCCAATTACAGCGATGGATTATTGACGGTACACTTCAACCAGGTGAAAAACTGAATGATATGGAATTAGCGGAAGCGCTAGGTCTAAGCAGAACGCCCATACGCGAAGCCTTGCAGTTATTGGAAGTGCAGGGTTTTGTTGAGATGCAGCCAGGGAAGATTACCCGGGTCACGCTGATAGAGAAAGAAGATATACTTAAAATCTACCCGCCTTTAGCTTCTCTGCAATCGCTTGCCGCTGAGCTGGCTACCCCCGTGATAGACAAGACCCAAATCCAATCCTTACGCGAGCTTAACCAGCAGTTTGGGGAAATGATCCAGCAACAGCAACTATTTAAAGCGATGGAATTAGATGAACAATTCCACGACATTATCCTAGATGCCGCTAACAATCCCTATATCACTTCATTTTGCACGACCTTACAGATGCATATCAGACGGTTTAAATATGTCCTCCTTCAACAGCCCTTATCGACTACCATCCATTCTCTCGAAGAGCATGAAGCGATGATTTCAGCATTTGAGAGCCGCAATCCAGAGCAGGCGGCCGAAGCTATGCGAATGAATTGGGTAAGAGCCATGAATGAATTAGGAAGGCTAATGTAATGACATGATTACACAAACGATTGAATCCGGTTTACCTAGGATTCGTCGTTTTTTTTGTGTGTAAAATTATTCTTGACGAATCGCGTGATTCTCAATATAATTCCTATTAAACATATCAATAATTCCTAGTATGTTTATAGGGTTTTATGATTATAGGTCAGGAAAGAAGGAGGAGGACCCGATGTTACTACAAGTAGATAATATCAGCAAGTTTTACAAGCAAAATGGGGAAACCTTTCAAGCAGTCGATTCCATTCAGTTCGAGGTGAAGAAAGGTGAATTTGTTTCTCTACTGGGTCCATCCGGCTGTGGAAAATCCACCGTTCTGAAGATTATTGCGGGGTTAGAGAAGGCTTCATCAGGAACCATTCAACTTCAAGGAAGGCCCATCTCCGGTCCTGTTAAAGAACAAATGATGGTCTTTCAAGAAGCGGCTCTCTTTCCGTGGATGACGGTCATGGAAAATGTGTCATTTGGCCTGAAGGCTGCTGGTAAGCTCAATCCCAAGGAAATTGAAGAAAAAGCGTTATATTACTTAGCGATGGTTCACATGTCTAAGTTTGTGGATCACTATCCCCATCAGTTATCGGGTGGAATGAAGCAAAGGGCGTCTATCGCGAGAGCTCTTGCTATGGATCCTGAGATTTTGTTGATGGACGAACCGTTCTCAGCCCTAGATGAACAGACAAGATTGCTACTCCATGCAGAACTAGAGGATATTCTTGTGAAAACGAGCAAAAGCATTATTTTTGTTACTCATAATATCCGGGAGGCAGTCACGTTATCCGACCGCATTTTAGTATTTTCAACGAGACCTGGAAGAATTAAGAGCGAATTTGCTATTCAAGCCTCCAGACCTAGAATGATGACGAATGAGTTAGTGGACATTGAATTTCGGATTATGGATGTATTGCGTGAAGAAATAGAAAAGGTGATGAAACATGAAGTGGATGACGCGTACGAATTTAAGAGCAGGGTTCTTTCTACTAACGATACTCATTCTATGGGAAGTGGTATTTAGGCTCCAGGTCTGGCCACCTTATCTTTTTCCTGGTCCAGTAGAAGTGGCGAATACGTTTTGGGCTGGAATAATCGATAAAACTTTATTGCTTGCAGTGGGAGCCAGTCTTAAACGATTGTTAATTGGTTATGTGATTGCCGTTATTATAGGTATTATTTTAGGCATACTTCTGGCACGGTTCTCCTTACTTTCAGATACTTTGGGTAAAGCAATTATGGCGTTGCAGACCATTCCCAGTATCGCTTGGTTGCCTTTTGCCATCCTGTGGTTTGGGATTGGAGACCTTGCCATCATCTTTGTTGTCACGCTAGGGGCAACTTGGACGATGACATTGAATATTGAAAGCGGCCTGCGCAGCGTTCAACCTATTTATGTGTCAGCTGCACGCATGATGGGTCTGGATGGAATCCAACTTTTTACCAAAGTCATGATCCCCGCAACGATCCCGCAGATGATTACGGGAATGCGAGTGGCCTGGGCTTTTGCCTGGAGGGCCCTATTGGCCGGTGAATTGATTGGTAGCGGGACGGGATTGGGCCAAGTCCTGATGGTAGGTAGGAGCCTTGGAGACATGAGTCTCGTTCTATCCGTAATTATTGTCATTGCTGTTCAGGGATATCTTGTGGATAATCTTCTCTTTAAGAAGCTAGAGCATACCACTCTTGTTCGCTGGGGGCTTAAAAGTGACGGTGGCAAAAAAATGGCGTCCAATTCAAGACGTACGAAAAAATGGTTCCCTATCGGGATTGCTGCCGCTGTTCTCGTGTTGTTGTTTATTGGGGTAAATCCATACGCTAAAGAGAAGGACTCGATTCGAGTTGGATTCTTGCCCAACATCACCCATGCCCCAGTACTTGTTGGCTTAGAAACCGGGATGTTGGAGGAGAAGCTTGGTGACTTGCATCTGGAGGCCAAACATTTTGATGCAGGCCCCTCCCTTATGGAGGCTTTTTCCACCGGACAGCTAGATATGGCCTATGTTGGCCCAGGACCTGCTCTAACGAACCATCTTAAAGGAGCAGGGGCCGTCATGATTGCTGGCTCAACGGACGGGGGAAGTGTATTATTGGTCTCGCCAGAGGCTGATGTTCAAAGTGTACGTGATTTATCAGGCAAAAAAGTTGCTGTTCCTCAATTAGGAAATACACAGGATATTCATCTAAGACATGTTCTGCAGGAATCGGGATTGGAAGACGTAAAAAAGGGCGGAACGGTCGAGATTCTACAAAGTGCACCAGCTGACATGGTCGTTTTGTTTTCTCAAAATCAAATCGATGCAGCCATTGTTCCTGAGCCATGGGGAAGTCAGCTTATAAAAAAAGCAGGTGCTAAAATTCTTCTGGACAGTAAAGAAATATGGAAGAATGGGGACTATCCTACAACCATACTTATAGCTCGTCAAACTTTTGCTGAAGAAAATCCTAAAATTGTAGAAGACTTTGTTAAAGCTCATGTTTCTGTCATTCATTATATCTCTCTGCACCCGCAAGAAACAAAAACAGCAGTGAACAAACAGCTCAAGCAGCTTGTAAATAAAGAGTTGCCGGCCGATGTGGTCGACTCCTCCTTTGGAAGGGTCGTATTTACACATCAAATTGAAAAGCAGACCCTACTTGATTTTGCAGAAATGACGGCAAAAGCGGGCTATATCAAGCAGCCTTTTAATCTCGAGGGATTTTTCGATGACCGATTCCTAAAAAAAGCAACCGAATAGCGTATAGAAAAACACCGTTTATTAGCGGTGTTTTTCTAGTTAAAGAGCCCTATTTTTCTAAAGATTGAGCAACTACTGGGCAAGCGTACATACACGAAGACAGGATCCTACGTATAGTAAATAAGAATCTAGAAGCTGAACAGTCGATGACGTAATGTTCTTCTGAGATAAAGGAGGTGATCGCTGTGAAAGCCAAAAGGAAAGGGATGAGTACAAAACCAGCATTTGAAACACGACTGGATCGGATGGAATCATCTATTAACCATATAAGAGTAACCATGAAAGATACCCAGAAAAAAGTGGAACAGCTCAATCAAAAAAGTCTAAGAAAAAAATCACAGAGATCTCGCAAGAGGAATATTCTATATTCACCGACCCAACATCAGCCGCAACCCAGGAGGAATTCTCCCCGTAATGTCTGGTCACCAAACGGAACCGAATTCAATGATCTTCTGCAAGATTCAACTGTGAATTCTTATTTGCATCAACGAAGAAACCATAGTAGTTCAGGTAACACAACTGTGAATTCCAGTACAGCTCCCCAGTATAATTGGATGGGTGAGCTTAATCAAATGCTGAATCTGTTTCAACATCCCACAGTTAAATCATTATTCCGACTAGGGCACCCCCCAACGAATCCCTCTGCCAATACAGGAAGTCTAAACCAAACCAGAGTCACCGATTTTACGGATTTGCTCAAGCTCCTCGATAATCCCTCAATCCAAGCCTTGCTTAAAAAAGTGCTATAGACCATTTCCCAAATCGTCTACCTTATCATAGGATATAGGGTCACCTTGAATGAATGAATAGAAAGGAGAAATGAAGTTGGATATTAATACGATCATTAAACTGGTGCAAAGTGTGCCTCCGGATAAATTAACGGATGAAAAGACGCTAAAGAAAGTGATTAAAGCTGCTTCAAAGGAGGCAGGAAAAAATTTTTCTGATGAAGAAGTGGAACGTTTTGCAAAAGATTTCAGGAATATTGCAAAAGGTGGATCCCCGCTCAGCTTAATCTCGGCCTTATTGAAGAACGGGGTTTCCAAAAATCAACTTAATGATATCGCCAAAAAAATGAATAAAAAGTAAGGGAACAAAAGAAGGAAAGAGCCATAAAGGCTCTTTCCTTCTTTTGCAGTAAAAAGGGCATCTTTCTATGAGATGCCCTAGGTAAGTAATATGCTCAAGTTTTATCTTTTTGCTTTTTTTCTAGGTCTTCCTTTTCTTTTGCTAGCTGGCCGTTTTTTTCGTTTCGGTCGCTTTACAGGCGGTTCACTTGTAGAAGTGGAGTCTGACTCGGAGGAACTCGGCTTTGCTAAAAGGCCAGCCATTAAATTAATAATCGGTTGTGCCGTTTGATATAGCTTTTGAATTTCACCAGCCATTTTTATCAATCCATCTACGCCACCCATTTTGTTAATAAGTGCCTGAATGTTTTGCATCGATAGGTTCGGCAGCCCTGGAGTGCTCTGTGGTGCTGGTAATTGCGACGGTGGGAACGAGGGTCTTGGGGCCATATATGGATTCTGAAAATTTGTCGGGTATTGAGGGGGGGCTTGGGGTTGGTTTCTGTCCCAAATCAAAAGACTCACTCCTTTTTCCTTTTACTCCTAATTAGACTATGTCAACAGCCTAAAGGAAGGTACAGAAATCACAGGTCCAAGACGCCCAAATTCCTCCGAAGGATTTATGTGCTTCGTTTTATAGGGGTGGGTAGGAGTCCAAACCATCTTCGAGAATATGCATAGAATAAAGTAAACAAGGGAAAGGGGGATGGAGATATGAGCTGTGTAGCACCTGTTGCTGGAGGATGGGGATACGGAATTGGGTTCATCCTAGTTCTTTATATTCTTCTTGTTATCGTTGCGCGCCCTGGTTTCTTCTACTAGGATTGCAGAACAAACGGATTAATCTGGACTCCAATCGGAAAGCGTTGGAGTCCTTTGTTTTTGTATGGGAAAGGCCTCCAAGAAAGGAGGCTTCGTCTCAATCTAGATCCAGAATCCAGGTCGGGCAATAATAACAAGCAAAATGAACAAGACCAATATATACCCAATACTATATCCAGCAATACCGCAGCCGGGAATAGCCCCCAAGCCAAGACCAGCTCCATAACCCAGTCCAGCGCCGGGGTAGCCCCAACCTAGACCATAACCCGGGAATCCCATTTGGCCATCACGCCTCCTTTCGAGTAGAACGTAGTATAGTATATTCTGCACGGTCTTAAGTGTATAGATAGATGGACGATAGAAAAGGCGGAATTTGCTTTTGGGGAAGCTCTATATCTTGATTTTAGCTAGGACTTTTTTGATTCCATCAATGCCGATAGCAAAACCTATGCGCTGGTAATCTTGAGCAACAAAAGAATTAACCGCAATGACCTCGCCCTTGATGTTAAGCAAGGGGCCGCCGCTGTTTCCGGGATTAATGGCGCAGTCGGTTTGGATTAGATCTTGGTAGGCTGCATCTTCTGTGCGAATCGACCGTTTTTTTCCGCTGATAATCCCGGTGGTAATGGTCTGCCCTAGATTCAAAGGGTTTCCCACGGCGATCACTATCTCTCCAAGTTTGCTTTGCCTAGAAGATCCTAGCGGGAGGGGTAAGAAACGGGAGAAGGCCTGACTCTTCACGATACATAAATCTCGCTTTCGATCTGCCCAGACTTTTTTGACCATATATTCACGACCATCATTAAAACGAATTCGAATATAAGGAGAGCTGTCAATGACATGCTCGCTTGTTAAGAAATATCCATCCGGGTGGATAATGAAGCCTGTACCGACATTCTCGGGCTGATCAGAACTTTCTGGCCTTCTGCGAAAGGATTGTATAGACACTACGCTATTTTTGATCATATCGACTATTCGCACAACATAATTAGCAGGATGTGAAAGAGCGGAACGCTTGTTAACTATTAAACGGTGGTGCAAGTTCCTCCCTCCTCGACCAATTAAATTAAATACAATATCTTTATCCTCTAGCATATTCATAACTGATGATAGGGGGACGCGATATTCTCACCTATCCTCAAAATCCGCAAAAGCATATTTTCTGAATTTTGGGTGGGTATATAAACATCCGTTTAGTCAAGAGTGCACCAATAGAAATAGACTAAAGTAGTACAAAGAGGAGAGGTGACCATATGCCAGTATCACATGCATATGCTAGACAGTTTGTAGGGAAACAGGCGATTGTCGAATGTATCGGAGGAAAAAGATATTACGGGATTGTACAGGATGTAACGCAGCGCGAGGTGATCATGCAGCTTGTAGGACCCGGGGCGGGGTATGTGTCCGCAAAAAGCAAAGATCTAAAGGTAACGAAGGCCAGTAAGCTTGGGAAGGCTGAAGTCCAACAAGTCCAATGGGGTTACCCAGGCTTTGGAGGATTTGGTTATGGTTACGGGGGGTTTGGCGCAGGATTAGGTTATAGCAGAATTGCTCTTCCGCTCTATGTAATTCTTGCTCTTTCCTTGCCTTTTGTCATCTAAATGCGAAGAGGGTATACCTAAAGCAAATGCTTTAGGCTACCCTCTAAATAAACTTTCTTAATGGGTTTCAGAGAATATGGTTTCGCCGAACTTCCATTTTTCTTTTAAGTAATCGCGGTCGGACCCATAGCCCATGATATCAAAGTCATATCGTCTTTCAATTAAACTGAAGCCGCATTTAGTCCAAAAGTAACAACTATCTCCACAGCTATCAAGAAATAGCGTATAGCCATGTTGTTCCGCCCATGCAGAGATCACGCGTACAATTCTTCTACCGATATTTTTACGACGGCTCTCGTGAGGAATTCTTAATAAGCCAATAAATAATACCTTATTTTGTTCGTCTATGAATAGGTCTAGGACCTTATTGTCCGCTGAAAAACCGGGATCTCTCATGAGCTTGTCTGTCAGTATGGTAATATGGTCTGGTTCTAGCATTTCTGAATAATGGATATGATGCTGTGCAAGAACATCTTCGACTTGTGGAAGGAATGAATACATAGTATCACCAGCTGTTATAAATTTTCCTAGATTATATTGCCTCAAAACGATAGGAAAAGCAATGTTTGTAAGCGATTGAAAATATGACGTTTTTGTAAGCGGTTATCCGATTTTGTCATGAGAGGCTCCTGTGTAAGCATAAAGATGTTATAAATGCCTTTGGTAGGTGGGGAGGAATTATGCGTATTAATAACCTTCAACTTTCTATGATAAGAATCTTACTAACTACAGGTCTCTTATGTCTTTCTCTCATCCACTTTTCAGAAGGGAAGGGAACTTGGTTTGTACCATTTCTAGCTTTGGGATATATCGTTTATATGCTCTGGGGGGTTTATAAGGAAATATTGACAAAAGGGCGATCCTATTGAGCATCTCCCTTTATAATGCGTATAATATAGATATACCTGGAATGCCGAAGAAAAAGGGTATAATAGCTATTTATGGGGAGAACTTTAAATGGATGTAGGTTTAATTATCCTTGCTGGCGGCAAGTCCAGTCGAATGGGGACGAACAAGGCCTTGTTAACTTTTGGCGAAAGGGAAGAGACTACAGTTGAAAAAATTCTCTTTAACCTGGGTACGGCCTTTAAAAGCCGTATACTCGTAACCAACGAGCCCGATCGTTTTTCTGGGTTGTCCATTGACTTGGTAAGAGATAACTATCCCGGACTTGGTCCCCTGGCAGGGATGGAAGCAGGGCTTGCCTATTCCCCAGCTGACCTTAATCTTGTTATCGCCTGTGATATGCCCTTTGTCCAGTTTGCGATGGCTGAGTATCTTGTATCTAAAGCGGGTGGCTATGATGCTGTCGTTCCCTTGATTAAAGAACGAATTCACCCTTTGTTTGCAGTCTATCGTAAATCGATGTTGCCTAAAATCGTGGAGTTGCTAGAAAACGAGACGTTGCGGATGACCTCTTTATTAGAGCAAGTCGATGTATGCTATGTTGAAGAATCTGAGCTGCTCAAGGTTGGCAACGTGGATCGATCGTTTTTTAACATGAACCAGCCTGGTGATTATGAGAAAGCCAAGTGTATATTGGTTTCCAAGGATTACTTGTAGATTATATCAATACGCTAGTATATACTTTGGTATATGAGCCATAGCTTATCTCCTCAAATCATGATTTTGTCGTGTATATGGTTCATAACCTTTGTTTTAAATCCTCGTAAAATATATTGGGCTCGTTAGCCTAGATTAATTACAGTAAAGCGAAAGCTAACGAGCTATTTTTTTATAATCTACATAAATGAGGAAGAGGCCTGTGTAAATACAGGTCTCTTTTCTTTGAGAAAAGTGGAAATTATATGAATTTCAAGGTATAATCATACATAAAATGTATCTTCTTTACGACAAGGGGATCTAATATGCTAAATTATAGTTGTTTGGAATTCGTGTATATCAGGGGAGATAATTTAAACCAATTTATTGAACAAAACCTGTCTACTATTATTAAAGAGTGGAATCATTCAAGTGGGAAAGGGAAATTCTTTCAAAATTCAAAAGCAACTCCAAGCAGCCTGCAAGAAAGCTTTGAAAATCTTTTTCTTATCATTGGTGAAGACATGCCTGGGATAAGGGAGGAGGAACTCATTCAATGGGCTCAAGATATCGGACGCAGAAGAGCCCAAAGTGATTTTCCCATTCATTATAGCCTTGAGTTGTTTACAGAATTTAGAGATATTTTTTGGAAGACTCTAAAATTCTACCTTCAGCAATCACAAGAGTCCCTTTCCGCAAAAAAAGTATTTGAATTGGAAAGATATTATAACAAAGCTATTGATATGGTCATTTATCATTTTGCCTCGAATTATGTTGCCCAAAAAAACGAACTCATTCGCTTTCAGCAAATTACGGTAGAGGAACTCTCTGTCCCTCTCATCCCCATAACCGATGATACCTCCGTCCTTACGATTGTGGGAGCAATTGACCATGCTCGAAGCACCCGCATTATGGATCATACGTTCAGCCATGTCGGTCAAGTACAGATACGGAATCTAATTATTGATATTACCGCTGCTCACTTTCTAGATCATCAGGTAGTAAACGAATTGCTGAAACTCGTACAAGGCTTAAGGTTGTTAGGGTGTGATACCATTGTTACAGGAATTAAGCCTGACATAGCCAAGATGATGGTCCAAAAG
>JBEQAI010000065.1:0-12274 GCA_041640415.1 Ammoniphilus sp.
AATCGCCATAGAGGATATCAATCCATGAGAGAATGCCATTTTCCTCGAGTATTTGGGAGGATTAATAAGAATCAAAGGGCTGCTGGTTATAGGACATGGCTTTTTGAATCAATATACCAGGATATTATAAGTAGGCCTGATTTCCATAACTACCCAAATGGTATAAACTTAAGAAAGTAAAAAATTGCATAACGGCCTAATCCCAGTGCACTGGGAGCGGAGGAACCAAGTAAGTGGGGTTAATTTTACAGTTGTAGAAGGGATGAGTTAGCTCTTTCGCCATCCTACCCGTCAGCTAACTTCGTCGGCTAAAGCGAAGGAGGTCATAGACCGCCAAAAATTAAGGGGGCTTATCTTGCTATAAAACAGTTAAGCTATTCTATTGGTTAAATATATCTGCAGGTCTTTTTGTGCTGCCCAAATTCCTGTTTAGGTTAGTCAGCACGAAGAATGTGATCGATCAACAGGTTAATATTTTATAGAAATGAGGGCGGATGAATGAAGGTATGCAAGTTTGGCGGGACTTCTCTGGCTACAGCTGCACAGGTGAAAAAAGTAAGTGACATTATACTAAGTGATCCTACCCGGAGAATCGTAGTGGTATCGGCCCCGGGCAAACGCTATAAAGAAGATATTAAGGTAACCGATCTTTTGATTGCCTGTGCGGAGAAATATTTGGGGAATGAGCCATACCAAGAAATTTTTTCAGAAGTGCTTTCTCGCTACGAAGAGATGGTTCGTGGATTGGAGCTATCTGATGAGATCCTCGATCACATAAGGACGGATCTTTCCCAGCGGCTATATTTCGATTCACAAGATAGAACGGAGTATATGGAGTTGCTTAAAGCGAGTGGAGAGGATCATTGCGCGAAGCTCGTGGCTGCCTACTTGCGCACTCAAGGTGTGGAGGCTCATTATATCGATCCTAAAGAAGCAGGGCTGCTTTTGGCTAAAGAAAAGGGGAAAGCACAGGTGCTTCCGGAGTCCTACCTTCGACTTCGAGCCCTTCAGGAAAAATCGGGGGTACTGATTTTTCCAGGCTTTTTCGGCTATACGCCAGAGGGGACGGTTGTGACCTTTTCCCGAGGGGGATCAGATATTACGGGATCGATCCTTGCTGCAGCCGTCCAAGCGGATCTTTATGAAAACTTTACAGATGTAGATTCGGTATTTGTCGTAAATCCGAATATTGTCAGCAACCCCCGAGGTATTAACAAATTGACTTTCAAGGAAATGAGGGAGCTTTCCTATTCAGGCTTTGAAGTTTTTCATGACGAAGCCCTGATTCCCGCTTTTCGCGCGAAGGTTCCTATCTGTATAAAAAACACAAACAATCCAGCTGCACCGGGAACCATGATTGTCAGCAGGCGAGAAGCAGACTCAAACTTAGTGGCCGGTATTGCTTCTGATGAAGGTTATTGCAGTATTTACCTTTGTAAATATCTCATGCACTGTGAGCCGGATTTTGGGTTTAAGCTAAGGAAAATCCTCGAGGAAGAAAATCTTCCGCTAGAATATAATCTGTCTGGTAATGATGATATTTCTCTGCTATTCCGAGAAGAGGATTTAAGTCGGGAAAAAGAGGCTCGCGTAACCGAACGAATGAAAGCAGAGCTAGCCGTCGATCAGCTCGTGGTTGGCCGCGATCTGGCTGTTGTGATGCTAGTAGGGCCGAAGATGAGAAATAATCTCTCTGTTTTATCTAAAGCTTCGGGTGTACTCTCCAGGCAAAAGATCAATGTGGAACTCATCAATCAAGGCTGCTCAGAAGTCGGCATGATGTTCGGGGTGAAAAAGAACCACATGAAAAAGGCCGTCCATGCTCTCTACCAGGAATTTTTTGATGTTTATAGTACGACTAAAGGAAAAGTAGCAAGTTTGTCTGTATAATAAGCAAGCTCAAGAAAGGGGAGCCATCCATATTTGCTGGCTTTAAGGTAGCTACTTCTCTTCCAAGAATTCATGGAAATATCGGCGAAGTACTCCTTCGTACCATCGATAGTTCTATCGGTACATCCTTGACGCTTTCTGTCAGCAATGAATATCTGAAATGCTTTTTCGATATCACTTCCGACAGCTTCTGTTCGGTCATATAGACGGTCTTCAAACGCCCAGACTGTGGGCTTTGTAAAAAGCGAGACTGCGTGGATATAAGCCGTCCTTAATAGGACGGCTACATAATCTATTAAAATGTAAAGTTTTTACCGAATGATGCACTAAAATCGCTCGAGAGCGGAAATGGAGGAATCATAGAAGCCTCTTCCATTGGGAAAATGATGATAAAGCGAACTTTTAGTTATATTGCATCCTTTTAAGATTTCGTTTAATCCTATACCCATATATCCTTTGTGCTGGAAAAGCGTTGTTGCGATGACGATAATCATTGATTTTGTATCTATAGCCATATTACACCTACTCTATACAGACTGGTCTGTTTGTAAATAAACCCAAAAAGGTTTCGATATTTCAAGATTTTTAAGCCATTACATAAACAACTTGAATGTAAAAGAGATTCGCCAGCCTATGGCTGGCTCTTTATTTTATTTCATCCACACCTCAGCCCACTTTTCACATTCCTCCATCATAGGTTTTAATGTGCGCCCTTTCTCCGTCAGTTCGTATTCAATTTTAATGGGTGTTTCAGGGTAGACGTTCCTCCTTACAATTCCGGCTTCTTCTAGTTCTTTAAAACGTTCAGAGAGTACTCGATCACTGAGGTCGGGGATGATTTTGGCTATATCTTTAAATCTTGCAGGACCATTCATTAAGACACGAATAATTAAACCTGTCCAACGTTTTCCTAGCAATTCAAAAGCACTCTCGAACGTGGGACAAAGCGTAAAGTCTTTCATGTATATAACCTCCTGTGATAATTTTTTGAAAGATGCTTGACATAAGTAAGTATAGCACAGTATGATACTTACATAAAGTTAGTTATAATAAAAAGTTAGTCGATTATAAAAGGTAAATAAGGGGAGAACATGATGAGTCTTGTTTATTGATTCTGATGGGGGCGTCAAATTGTTGTTAATTATCTACTTTAAATGATTTAGGAGGAGAAACGAGATGAACAATCATCAAATAGGAGCATTGATTTTAAGGGTAGTATTAGGAATTTCTTTCTTTGTGCATGGGTTTGTAAAATTTCAAGGAGGAATTGGGAATATAGCTGGTTGGTTTGAAAGCATCGGTCTTCCTGGATTCCTTGCCTATGCCGTTGGAGGAATTGAATTATTAGGAGGTTTAGCACTTATTTTGGGATTAGGAACGCGATTGGTAGCTGCTCTGTTGGCCATTATTATGGTTGGAGCTACCTTAAAAGTAAAATTAGCCGTTGGATTTTTAGGGAATGGCCAAATGGCTGGTTGGGAATTGGATCTTGCATTCTTGGCTATGGCATTATATTTAGTTTTAAATGGAAGTTATGCTTTATCCTTAGATAAGACCCTAGGAATTTCAAAACAAGAGAGGACAACAGCTTAATCTTAGCAATTTCCCTGTGAAAGACCACAGCATTCCAGCCATTTTTTAAATCTATTAATCCTACTTCATTTATTTAACAGAAAGGTTGATATGATGTCTATCCGCATTTTTTCAAAGGATCAACAGGTATCGGGCGGGTTTGATGAAGGGAAATTGGTAGAACAGAAGCCTATTGGATTTCCTGGTGAAGGGTCAGCGGTAGAGCGAGTAGGTACTCTGTTTTATTGGCCTGGTTTAAGGCAAAAGAAAATGCCTATCTTCCACCACATCCTCACCGAGGATTTGAAATTATTTCTTATCTTTTAAAGGGAACGGTGCATCATCAGGACACCCTTGGGAATGAGAGAACCCTCCATTCAGGTGGTTTACAGGTCATGCAAACGGGTAGCGGGGTTCAGCACTCGGAAAAATATGAAGAAGGTACTTCCGGTTTTCAAATTTGGTTTGAACCGTTTATGGGCGAATCTAATTACGTTACACCCACCTATCTTGATTACGAGGCTTACCAGCTTCCAGTTGCCGAAAAAAATGGTATTACGGTTAAAACCATACTAGGCGAAGATTCTCCTGTTCATTTAGTGGCCGACTGTAAAATGTGGGATGTCATGATTTCTGCAGGAAATAAATATGAGAGGAATATCCCCAACGGCTATTCCATTGCAGGTCTTGTTATAGAAGGGCATTCTCATTGGCATTTTGAAAATGAAACGAGATCCGTAAACTCTGGAATTTTTGTCGTATGTGAAGCAGATACACTCAGTTCTTTAAAAATCGAAGCGAATGCCAATAAAGATACTCGTTTGATCCTCATTCAGGTGCCAAGCGTACTCCCTTATCCTTCGTATAAAGAAGTTATGATCAAGGCTAAAGCAAAAAAGGATGTATAAGTTGGAGACTTACCTTGTCTATTTGGTCGGTTACCATTCCTAAGTTTCATCCAATGTATTTTATCAGCATGTTACACTATCATGATTTCGTGGAGCTACCTCTAATGAAAAGTTAGTAAATAACGAGATGTTTTGATGTTTTTTATCATTTGTTTGTCTTTGTCATGAATTAAGAAATAATAAAAACATAACTTAAGAGGAGTGATTTAAATGGGAATACTAAGCAATCTTTTTAATCCAAAGACTGAAGAAAATGTAAATACGAAGGACTTCTATACTGCGGTGGAAGAGAGAAGATCTTATTACGGAATTAGTAAAGAATCACCTGTTTCGGATCAAAGAATTCAAGAGGTGATTGAACATGCTGTGAAACATACTCCTTCCGCTTTTAATTCGCAAAGTACTCGAGTGGTTCTATTACTTGGAGAACAACACAATAGATTATGGGATATTACAACGGAAACATTAAGAAAGATTGTACCGGCCGATCAATTCAGTTCCACGAAAGAAAAAATGGATTCATTCCGTGGTGGATATGGAACGGTGTTATTCTTTGAAGATGTGAATGTGATTGAGCAGCTCCAAAAAAATTTCGCAGCTTATGCTGAGAATTTCCCCATCTGGTCGCAGCACACTTCAGGAATGCATCAGTATGTAATATGGACAGCGATAGAAGTTGAAGGATTTGGCGCATCTTTACAACACTATAATCCTTTAATTGATGAGGATGTGAAAAAAGAGTGGAATATTCCATCAGAATGGAAACTAATCGCACAGATGCCGTTTGGAAAACCAACGATGCAACCGGGTGAAAAGCAATTCCAGCCATTAGCAGATCGCATTAAAGTGTTTAAATAATAAAAAAGCGGAAGGAGTATGATGCTCCTTCCGTTTTATTATGACCTTTTATATGCATAGTTCTTATTCTCTAACGGTTGAAAATAATAAGTTCTTTGAATTCGAGTTATCTCGTTATCTAAAGAAAAATTATCAAGAAGGTTAATTAGACAGCCTTTATGAAAGAGGGCGATAAGATGCATATTGTTGCCTCATTCGATTATGCGAGTTCGTTGGAAATGGCATTTTTGAAATTAGAACAAAACGGTATTGAAAAAAAGAATATCGTTGCGATTCCATTGGATAAACGAGCGGAGGATTCAATGCTATCTGATACCCTGCAACATTCAGATGGGAAAAGTTTATTGGATAAAGCGGCTATTATTGGTTTAATTTTAATGATTTTTGGCTTTATTTATGGGTATGTGTTAGCCTGGGGTCCGATAATCTTTAACTTAGAAGGGGCTACATCAATCGTTGCCCCCAATACTCTAGGTAACAAGGTACATAAAACTAGAACCAAAAATAAGTCCAAACAAGAACACACTCCAAAGCGGAAGTTTCATTTTAATAAGTAAAAACAATGAAACTAACGCTATGATAGGACTAGCCCAATCTTGAAATACCTCTATGGACAGACGAATTAAAAAGTTTGCTGTCAATCCGACCACCGCTGCGCTTACCCCAGCTAAATAAAGCTTAATTTTCACATTTTTCCTCAATGATTCAAAGTAAGGAGCACCCAATAAAACGAATAAAAATGCCGGTAAGAAGATGAAAAATGTTGCCAGAGTGGCTCCCCAAAAGCCGTGGGCTGCAAAACCTACAAATGCCGCAACCATAATGAGTGGACCAGGTGTTAGTTCATTAATAGCCAAACCATCAATGTATTGTTGCGTCGTTAACCAACCATAATAATCGACTGCCTCAAATTGCAGTAACGCAAGAACCGTGTAGGCTCCTCCGAAGCTTAGGGCACCAATTTTAAAAAATAACCAGGACACATTAGCGGATAAGGAAGAAGCAAACCCAACAGATGAAGCAAGTAAGACAGGTTCAACTGCAAAACCATGTAAAGTCGAGTTATCTTTCTTTACCTTATTTTTTTCTGTTAACTTATTTACTAACATATAGATAAAACCCATTGCTAAAAGAAGAAGTATTAAATCAATGGTCGTAACGAAACTAAGAACAATCATTAATATTGTGATAAATAGTAACTGACGATTGGTTAGTACACCAAATTTATGGGATAAACGGTATAGACTAAAGGCAACGATAGCAACCATAGCGGGTTTAACTCCGAACAACAACATTTGAGCAATATTAGATGTCGCAGCATATTGGAAATATACCCAGGCTAATAAGGTAATCATAATAAAGTTAGGAAGCATGAACCCTAACCCAGCCATGATACCGCCTAAGACACCCCTTTTATGATATCCCACATACATACACAGTTCAGCCGCTTCGGGTCCAGGAAGCATTCCACAAACGGCATAGGCGTCCTTAAATCGATCGTTATCAATCCACTTTTTCTTTTCAACTGCGTCTTCATGGATAACTTGAATCTGAGCAACAGGACCACCCCAGCCTTGGAGTCCGATTTTGATGTAATTTACGAATAATTGCCATAAGCTCGGTTGAGACATGGTTTCCCCTCCAAAAATAAATGAATAATGTTTTTTACTATAGAACCCATTATAATATAAATGTAATACAGGTTACACTTTTTATTAGGGTCGAGGAGGAGAAAATTTGAACACCTGGCTGCATTTATTGTATAAAATCCCACGGAATCCTAGCAAAATACGTGTTTACGTTTGGCGTAAGTTAAAGCGCCTTGGTGCGGTTCTTCTGCATGAATCTGTATGGTGTCTCCCTTCGACCCCTAAAGCAAGAGAACAATTTCAATGGTTGGTCGTAGAAATCCAGGAGCTTGGTGGTGAAGCTTCTCTATGGGAAACGAAGTCGATTTTTAGAGAGCAAGATGAGACAATCATACAAGAATTTCTTGACCAAGTGGATAAAGAGTATGAAGAGCTATTAAATGCTTTAAAAGATAAAGAACCTGACCTATTAGTCATCTCAAAGAAATATCAGCAGGTAAAAGCACTGGATTACTTTCATTCTCAATTAGGCGAGCAGGTACGAAAAGAACTACTTGAAAGAAAAGGCGGGAAGTTATGAAGTGGGTTACATGGGAATATGTTGGCGTAGATAGAATGGCTTGTGCTTGGTTGATTCGCAAATGGATTGATTCTGAGGCGGAATTCTCCTTTGTTCCTGTCGGTTCAAAGCCGTTACCAGAAGGAGCTGAACCATTTGATATTCCTGGGGTTCGTCTTACTCATCGAAGGGGACATTGCACTTTTCATACCATGTTAAGGGAATATGATATTAAGGACCCCATTCTGGAGAGAATTGCTCAGATTGTAGACGAAGCTGATACGGTCCAAGAAGTATTTTTAGAGCCGGTTGCACCAGGACTTGATTATATTTGTGACGGCATTCGCTTATCCAGCCCTGATGATCTAACAGCGCTAGAGCGAGGAAGTATCATTTTTGATGCTCTATATGCACATCTTCAAGTTAAATGATTGTTGTTTTGCGGTATTTTCTTTATCTATTAATCCAATTGTGAGTTCAACAATTTGAAAACTAGTTTAACATATTTGAATAGTTCGAAGGACTAAAAAGGTTTATGTCGAAATTAATCAAGTAAACAAGAACAAAGGGGTATTGATGAAACATGAATCACTTTCTCCCTCACGGCTATTGCTTTTCTTGGAGACTTGATTTAGTTACTTTGCACGCACTTTCAGATATGTTAATCATGTTGTCTTATTATTCAATCCCCTTTTCAATCTTACTTTTTATACGGAAAAAGAAAAACATTCGGTTTAGAGCCATGGCATTGCTCTTTATTCTATTCATTTTTCTTTGTGGAACCACGCATTTTGTTTCGTTTATTACCATTTGGAAGCCGATTTATTTTACAGAAGGATTATTCAAATTAATGACTGCCATTGTTTCACTAATAACGGCTACTTACATCTGGTTTTGGTTGCCTAAACTTCTATCGCTACCCACGACAAAGGAGCTAGAAGAAGTCAATCATCAACTTAAAGAAGAGCGAGACTTTATCGATGCCATACTCAACACCATGGATACCTTGGTGTTGGTTGTAGATACTCAAGGAAAAATTATTCGTTTCAACCAAGCCTGTGAAAAGCTAACTGGATATACAGCCAAAGAAGTGGAGGGAAAGATTTTCAATGATCTTCTTCTGCCTTCATCTGAACGTGAAGGCGTTTGGCAGGTTCAACAGGAATTACTGAATGGAAGCATTACCAATCATCATCAGAATCAATGGGTTACAAAGTCTGGAGAGCATCGCTTAATCTCTTGGTCAAATACCGTGATTCGGGAAGATAACGGTACACTAAAGTATCTCATTGGTACGGGAATTGATATTACGCACCGAGCACAAATGGAGAAACAGCTAGATCGAGTCCAACAGGAATTCCGCGAAACCGTGAGGCAACACCAAGGGGTACTGTTTAAATTTAAAAAAGTAGATGGGCGTTTTATCTATACGTTATGTGAGGGGGCTCTATTAGAACAAGTTGGTATGCTGCCCGAAAAGGTGATAGGGAATGGTCCAAAAGATATTTTTTCTCCCTCTTTAGCGACCTTGATCATGGAAGAATACGAACGAGCTTGGCAAGGAGAAAGTCCTGTCTTTTTCGAAATGAACCTCAAGGGCACGCCAGCTTCCGTACGCTTAAAACCAGTTTGGCGGGATGGAGAGATTGTGGAAGTTATCGGCACGGTGGCTGATATTTCGGAACGGAAGCAATTCGAACAAGAAGTAAAAGAAGCGAAGGATCAGTTGGAATCCTTCTTTCAACAAAGTGTTGACGGGATTATGGTGAAAAATTTGACTGGGCGTATTATTAAAGTGAATCCGTCCTTAGAACGTATGTTAGGCTGGAAGGAAGCAGAGTTACTGGCCGATGATTTTAACAATAAACATATTCCCCCAACTTATAGGCAAGAAGCCCAGGATTTGATGGAAAAAGTTCAACGAGGAGATGAAGTGGTTGGTTATGAAGCTATACGCCAACGCAAGGATGGTCAGCTCTTAACGATCCAAATGACCTTATCGTGCATCAGAGATCATCTAGGTCATCTTGTCGGAATCTCCCTTATCCTAAGGGATATTACAGAATACAAAAAGACGGAGGAGCTCATACGAAAGTGGGAACGAGTTTCATCCATTGGTGAAATGGCCGCGAGTATCGCCCACGAAATCCGCAATCCGCTGACCACGTTAAAAGGGTTTGTTCAATTTTTAAAACAGGATGACACCCAAAGTAGTTATCTTCAAATCATGCAGGATGAACTAAACCGGATTGAAATGATAACCAACGAGTTTTTGATGCTAGCCAAACCGCAGGCTGTTCAGTTTAAACCGGTCTCGATACTAAACTTGTTAGATAGTGTGATCATCTTGGCGAACATGCAAGCGCTGACGAAAAGCCTGATTCTCCAAAAGGAACTACCGCCTGAGGTCGCTCACTTGTATGTATTTGGAGAAGAAAACCAATTAAAACAGGTATTGATAAACTTGATGAAGAATGCAATCGAGGCCATGCCGGAAAATGGAACCATTCAAATTCGAGGGTTTCGTGAAGAAAACCAATGCGTACTTCAGGTGATAGATGAAGGGTGTGGAATTCCTAATGAATTGATTCCACGGTTAGGAGAACCCTTTTACACGTTAAAAGAAAAGGGAACAGGCTTAGGCTTAACCGTATGTTATAAAATCATAAAAGAACACAAGGGGACTATCGAAATCAACAGTCACGTAGGGGAAGGAACCACCGTGACCGTGAAGTTTCCACTGTTAGAATGGAACGATGGAGCAATTATCTATAATGACGGTCAGTAGCAAGGGGTACACCCTTGCTTTTTGTTTTCCTCAAGTAAGTGGGAAAAAGCTAACGTTCAGGTCTACCCTTGCTTTACTTTGTAGCGATATTTATTAAAAAAAAATTGATTACATAGAATAATGATATGGGAAATATTAGTTCAGTGATTTGGCTTCCTCTTATCGGGTCTCGTTGCGGGCAAGTTACTGGATCGACTTGGGTTGGAAAAAATACTATTTCTTTCTGGTCTATTTGTAACCGTTACCATCTGAACATGTAGATCCGCTTGGTTGATTGGTAGGATTGGCCTATTTTGGCAAGAAGGTTTACAAGCAACCCTGGATGGGAGGAAAAACAAATGACTTACCAAGATGACGACCGATGGCAAAGCTACCGGGAACGTCAGGAGCACTGGTTAATTGGGATGATGTCAGGGACTTCGCTGGATGGGATTGACGCGGCCTTAGTGAAGATTACATCGAATGAGGAAAAACAAATAGAGGACGTAGCTTTAGTAGAGTTCCTTTATCTTCCGTACTCCGATGAACTAAGAAGGCGTTTGAATGCCCTTTGCTCCCCCGAAACTGCTAAATTAGATCAGTTAGTCGAGGCTCATTATGGAGTGGCTGAATGGTATGCCTACTCGGTTCATCAATTGCTAGAAAAGGCAAACTTCAAGCCAGAACAAATCGATGCGATCTGCTGTCATGGCCAGACGATCTGGCACGCTCCGGTTGATCAAGCTTTTCCTGGTCCAGAGGGTCTGCTGCCTGTGAGATCGACTCTTCAGATCGGGGAGATGTCGGTGCTGACAGAACGGACAGGGATTCCGGTCATCGGGAATTTTCGTGCTAGAGATATGGCCGCTGGTGGAGAAGGGGCGCCGATGGTTCCTTTTGCCGATCGGATCTTGTTCGGGGAAGCGGGAAAAGGCCGGATCATGCAGAACATTGGGGGGATCGGCAACTGTACGTTTATCCCTGCTGGTTCTTTGGCGGATGGGATTTTTGCCTTTGATACCGGTCCAGGGAACATGATCATGGATGACTTGGTGATGATACATACGCAAGGAGCGCAGCGCTATGACCGCGGGGGAGAACTCGCCTCTCAGGGGAAGGTAGATGAAGCGATGCTTCAGCCTTATTTATCTGACCCTTATTATTTGAGAAAACCACCGAAGAGTACGGGCCGTGAGGTGTACGGAACCTTTTTCACGGAGAAGTTTCTTGAGGAAGGAAAGAAGCAGGGCTTGAGCTTCGAGGATATCCTTGCGACCGCCACCGCTTTAACCGCTCAGTCGATCACGAATGCTTACAAGGAATTTATCCTGCCTCATCACGAGGTTGGAGAGGTGATCGTTTCGGGTGGTGGAGCCCATAATGTTACTTTAATGAAGATGATTCGTCAGCAGTTGCCGGAGTCAATCTTAGTAAAGACGGCAGCCGATTATGGGGTGCCGGATGACGCGAAGGAAGCGATGGCTTTTGCCATTCTCGGTCATGAGACGATGATGGGCAGACCGAGCAATGTCCCCTCTGTAACGGGGGCGCGGCGCGCGGTTCGGTTAGGGCAAGTGTGCTGGTAAAACGAAGAGAAAGTTAATCAACTAATTAAAAAATAGGGGATACACATGAAAAAAAATTGGGTTTCAGCCTTTTTACTAACCTGATTTATATGTAGAAGAAATCTGTTCACCTAGAGCAAGGTAATTTGCCCTTTACCCTCAAGCTACCTGTTCTGATGCAACTAAAAGTGAGACAGGAGAGACCCGTATTCGGTATCTTGTGAGGTATTATGAGGAGGCGAGGGCTTTTTCTTTCTAACATGGTATTTCCCCTATATTAAAGCCATCATGTATAAAACTTCACATCCATGAAAAAGGTTTCATCCTATAATGAATTTATTTAAAACAAAAGATAACGGCCGACGAACCATTCAAATTGGAGCAGTCTCGGAACTGCAAGTGACGATACAGAGGCAGGGGTATTGTTGTTTGGTAGTGTTGAACCTTGGGAGGATAAATGAAATGACTATAATACTTACCAATTATAGATGTAGAGATTGCCAAACAAAATTAAGTCACTTTGAAGTGACGGCTTTGTGTTCCTTGTTTCAAGGATCAACAGACGC
>JBEQAI010000066.1:0-12254 GCA_041640415.1 Ammoniphilus sp.
TTTTAGAAACTGCGGAAGGTGTGATAAAGAAAGAAACCTTCTCAAAAGGGTCGTTGGATAAATCGTATTTTGTCCACGAGAGCTCCTATATCGATGAAAACGTGGAAATTGGAGAAGGAACTAAAGTATGGCACTTTAGTCACATACTGAGTAACACAAGAATTGGGAAAAACTGCATAATTGGTCAGAATGTTATGATAGGACCCGATGTTACCGTAGGGGACAGGTGCAAGATCCAAAACAATGTCTCCCTTTACAAAGGAGTGACGTTGGAGGATGATGTTTTTGTGGGTCCTTCTGCGGTTTTCACCAACGTTTACAACCCACGTGCCTTTATAGAAAGGAAAAAGGAGTTTTTACCTACAGTTGTTAAAAAGGGAGCAACCATAGGAGCAAACGCAACCATCGTATGCGGCGTAACCATTGGAAAATATGCCCTGGTGGGTGCTGGTGCTGTTGTGAAAAGAGATGTTCCCGATTACGCCATAGTTGCCGGTGTACCTGCAAGACAGATTGGTTGGGCATGCAAATGCGGTGTTACATTAGAGTTCAAAGATAACAGAGCTGTTTGTAGCTACTGCGGGAGTGAATACATGTTACAAGAAGGTAAAATAAAAGCTATTAAGGAGACATAGCATGAAGGTTGAAGCTACTATCAAGGGTGATAGGATTAGTTTTTCTCAAATGGTAGTGTTCAAAAAGCCAGAGATGGAGCTGGAATTAGAGCTACTCGATGAAGACGTACTCTTATACTCTGAACAGGATATGGAAAGCATGTCCCTTACCCAACTTGCACACCTTGTATTGGACAACTTGAAAGTTGACGAAGAAGGAATCAACAGGGACTACAAAGATATACTAATGGATGTTCTTATGGAGAAAAGCACATGAACATACTGCTTGATCTAAACGTTGTCATAGACTTTTTAATACCAAAACGTAAAGGATACGAGCTGTCAAAAAAGGTGCACGAGATTATAAGAGAACAAGGCTTTACCTTATGGATGTCCGCATCGAGTGTGAGTAATATTTGGTATGTGCTTGCGGAAGAAGCAAAGAGATACGGAGCCAATCCTGATTACGTTAACCTCGAGTTTAAAAGATACATACAGGATGTAAAGATCTTTTCCGTTACTGGATCAAGCGTTCGTGAAGCCATAAACTCCAGTGTTAAGGATCTCGAAGACCACATCATCTACACCAACTTTAAAAGAATAGCACCTGATGGACTGATAATAAGCAACGACAAAGGCTTTGGAAATTACGACCATGTGTTAACACCACGGGAGTTCATAGATAACTATGGAAGTTTGAGAAAAAGCAAAGCCATTCCCTTGCTTGATCTAAAACAAGAGTATTGTTACATGCTTGAGGATATAGATAATTTTCTTTTGAAAAACATAGCCGATGCCAAATACATTCTGGGACCAGAAGTAAAGGAACTGGAGCAAAGAATAGCTGAATATCTAGGGGTAAAACACTGCATAGGATGTTCCTCTGGAACGGAGGCGTTAGTGCTGTCTCTGAGAGCTTTGGCTATAAAAACAAAGGGCAAGGAGTATTTTGATAGGACGGATAAAATCATAACCACACCTTTTACTTTTACGGCTACGGGAGATGCTATACTCAGAGCAGGAGCAACACCCGTTTTTGTAGACATAGACCCAAAGAGCTTTAACATAGACCCAGATAAGATAAGAAAGTATCTATCTATGCATTATAGATCCAACGGTTCCCGTGTGGTTGGTATAGTTCCCGTTCATCTCTATGGTCACCCGTGTCATATGGACCAGATAATGGAAATTGCCAGAGAGTACGATCTTTTTGTGGTTGAGGATGTAGCTCAGGCTTTCGGTGGTATGTGGAAAGGTCAAAAGCTTGGATCCATCGGTCACACAGGTGCCTTTAGTTTCTTTCCATCAAAGAACTTGGGTGGTTTTGGTGACGGAGGTATGGTTGCAACCAACGACGAGGATATAGCGGAGCTTGTGAGAATGCTCATAAAGCATGGTGGAAAAGATAAATACAACGTAGAACACATAGGCTACAATGCACGGCTTGACACCATCCAGGCAGCTATACTTTTGGCAAAGCTAAAGTATATAGACGAGTTTAACCAAAGAAGAAGAAAGATAGCGCAAATCTACAACCAAAAGCTTGAAGGTCTAAATGTTGGCTTGCCCATCGTTGAAGACAGCAATGTATACCATGTGTATCACCAATACACCATAAGAGTCCCAGCTGATAAGAGGAACAAACTCCAAGAATACCTAAAGGCAAACAACATAAGCACCATGGTTTATTACCCTGTGCCACTCCACAAGATGAAAGTGTTTGATGGTAGGTGTGAGGCTGTAGACATAAGGGAAGCGGAAGTCGCACCTAAGGAAGTTTTGAGCCTGCCAATAGAGCCTTTGCTTACAGAAGAGGAAATTGACTTTGTGTGTAGAACCATAAGGGAGTTTGAATGGTAAAGGTTGCAAGTGTAGTTGGAGCAAGACCGCAATTTGTAAAGTTAAAGCCCGTTGCCGATGCGCTGGAAAGCGCCAAAGTGGAGCATGTAATTATCCACACAGGTCAACATTACGATTACGAGATGTCAAAAGTTTTCTTTCAAGAACTGAGCCTTCCAGAGCCGAAGTATAATTTAGACGTAGGTTCTGCCACACATGGGAAGCAAACGGGGGAGATGCTACAGAGGATAGAAAAAGTTCTACTGGAAGAAAAACCAGACATAGTTTTGGTTTACGGAGACACGAACTCTACTTTGGCAGGAGCTTTGGCAGCTGCCAAGATACATATACCTGTGGCTCATATCGAGGCAGGTCTCAGAAGCTACAACAAGCGCATGCCGGAGGAGATCAACAGAGTCCTCACAGACCACATTTCGGATATACTCTTTTGCCCCACACATGGAGCTGTGGAGAATCTAAAGAAAGAAGGCATAGAGAAAGGTGTGTATTTTGTGGGTGATGTTATGTACGATGCGGTGCTCCAATTTGGTGAAGTTGCCCAAAGAAAATCCCAGATACTCTCAAGATTGAATCTTGAGCCAAAAGCTTACGTTTTGGTTACCGTGCACCGTGCGGAAAACACCGACGATCTGGGACGTCTCGAAAGGATTTTTCTGGGACTCTCAAGACTTGCCCAAGAAGGACTAAAGGTGGTTGTACCTCTCCATCCAAGAACTCGAAAGGTGCTTTCATCTCTCAGTGTATCTGACACTTTTCACACAAACCTTTTGATCATTGAACCTGTATCTTACTTGGATATGCTCATGCTTGAGAAAAACGCGCGTGTTATTTTGACGGACTCAGGTGGTGTCCAAAAGGAAGCGTACTTTTTTAGGGTTCCTTGTGTCACTTTAAGGGAAGAAACTGAATGGGTAGAGACTGTGGAAACAGGCTGGAATGTTTTGGTGGGAGCGGACTCAGATAAAATTGTAAATGCAGCTCTGAAAGCAAAACCTGGTGTAGATTCTTCATTTCCATATGGAGATGGTAATGCGGGAAAGAGAATTGTTGAGTGTTTAAAAGAAAAGTTTGTTGAAGATGTATGGAAAGTGTTATGATACTCATGAATGAAAAGAACTACTTTTGGTACGAAGGGTAGTTGTTTAAGTAACCTTAGAATCTCAACAATAGGTAGATTTCATGAGTATAGTAAAGTATATTTTACTTAAAATTAAACAATTAGTCCGTAATACTCGGGGATTTTTCAATAAATTTATCGGTAGCACACTTGGTAGAAATGTGTTTTCGTTATATATGTTACAGTTTGCCAACTATATACTGCCCTTTATCACTATGCCTTATCTTGTTCGGGTTCTGGGACCAGAAAAGTTTGGATTTGTCGCTTTCGGGCAAAGCATGATGGCATATCTTGTTTTGCTAGTCAATTATGGTTTTGATTGGTCTGCTACACGGGCTATCGCCACAGAGCGAAACAATCTTCAACAAGTAGGGCATATAGCGTGTAACGTATGGGCAGCCAAGTTGCTGCTCTGCGTATTAAGTTTTATTATCTTGGTAGGACTTACGATACTAGTTCCACGTTTTTGGGAAATGTCTATTCTGCTTTATATCCTTTTTGGTATTGTTGTGGGTAATGCATTGTTCCCTCAATGGCTGTTCCAGGGATTAGAACGTATGGTAACTATATCTACCATTAACTTAGTAATGAAAATTGTGATTACCGCTTTCATTTTTATACTTGTTCATGAACCGGAAGATTTCTTAAAATATGCTGGTCTATTGGGGGGTCAGTGGTTTGGGGCAGGAATTCTGGGTTTTTTATGGAGTATCTGGCGGTTTCGTATTCGAATTGAACTTCCTCGTTGGAGAGATATTATACAAGTTCTTCGTGAAGGGTGGGCTATTTTCTTATCTACTGCTGCTATCAGTTTTTACACTACAGGCAATGCGTTCATTCTTGGCCTTTTGACGAATAACATGATTGTTGGCTATTACTCAGCAGCTGAAAGGATTGTCAAGGCGTTGCACAGTTTGGTGAGTCCACTTTCTCAAGGTTTTTATCCAAGAGTTTCCAGCAAGGCCTCTTTGGGGAAAGAGGAAGGGCTTCACTGGGCACGCAGAGCTTTAATTTTTATAGGAGGGATGGGAGCGATAATTTCAGTTGGGTTGTTAGCAGGAACTCCGTTTATTGTAAAGATCTTGTTGGGGTCGCAATATGAGCCCTCTATACCAGTGATGAGGATTCTGTCGTTTTTACCGTTCTTGATCGCCCTTAGTAACGTCTTCGGGGTTCAGGTTATGCTACCTTTTCATTTGGATAAGCCTTTTCTTGTAATACTGATGATAGCCGGTATAATTAATGTATTACTTGCTTTTGTTTTTGTGCCTCTTTGGCAAGCAGTTGGTATGGCTATAGCAGTTACTCTAACTGAGTTTTATGTCACAACCAGTATGTTTTTCTATCTTCAAGTAAAAGGATTATCAATCATATCATACAAAGCTAGAGAGTTATTATGAAAAAAAATGTTATCATACTTGGTGCTGGCATTACTGGTCTATCAGCAGGTTGGGTATCTGGATTCCCTATATATGAATCTGAAGAGGAGCCTGGAGGAATTTGTTCTTCATACTACATACAGCCGGGAGATACGACACGTCTTCACCACGTGCCAAAAGACGGAGAAGCGTATCGTTTTGAAGTCGGAGGAGGACATTGGATTTTCGGCGGCGACCCACTCGTACTACGTTTTATTCAGAAGCTGACGCCAGTTCGATCTTACTCTCGGCGCTCGGCTGTTTATTTTCCCGAACAAGAACTGTTCGTGCCCTATCCTCTGCAGAATCACCTGCGCTATCTGGGTCAGCGAGTAGCAGCACAAGCCCTCGAGGAAATGCTGAACAGACATCATCGCTCGGCTGAAGTGATCACGATGGCAGACTGGCTCCAGGCCACTTTTGGAGCTACGCTCTGTGGGCTGTTCTTTTATCCTTTTCACGAGTTATACACCGCCGGTCTTTTCCGCGAACTTGCCCCGCAGGATGACTACAAGACACCTGTGAATTTATCACTGGTCATTCAAGGGGCTTTTGATGAGGTACCGCAAGTAGGATACAATGCGACCTTTGTCTATCCAATAGAGGGGCTTAACACTCTGGCACAGCGGATGGCAGAGCGATGTCAGGTTTATTTCGGGAAGCGGGTCGTAAAGATTGATGTGAAGAGCCGAGAGGTCTACTTCGCGGACGGGACATCGGAAGGGTACGAGGAATTGATCTCTACGCTGCCCTTAAACCGGGTCATGGAGATGGCGGGGCTTGAAGTGGATGAGCCTGCGGATCCAGCGACATCAGTACTGGTAGTGAATATCGGCGCAGTAAAGGGGCCAAAGTGCCCTTCTGAGCATTGGCTATACATTCCAAGAAGTCGAGCGGGCTTCCATCGGGTGGGATTCTACAGTAACGTGGACCGATCGTTTCTGCCAGCCTCAGCACAGGAGCGACAAGATCGAGTGAGTATTTATGTGGAAAAGGCATATCGAGAGGGAGCTAAGCCGGCGAAATCACAGATCGCGTCACTTTGTGGCGAAATCGTAAAGGAACTTCAGGAATGGGGCTGGATTGGGGAAGCCGAAGTTGTTGACCCCACTTGGATAGATATAGCGTACACATGGAGTCGGCCGGGCTCAAGATGGCGACAGAAAGCTCTTAAGGTACTGGAAGAGCATGGCATCTACCAGGTAGGGCGTTATGCTCGGTGGATGTTTCAGGGAATTGCGGATTCCATAAAGGATGGTTTTATAGCTGGAGGAAGTGTGAGATTTATATAAGGGAGGTAATGTATGGCTAAAGAGTTAGAACAAGTTGTGATGCACGTATTTCCGGGCTTAAGACCCGGAGGTGGACCATCTGGTTATGGTTTTAATTTGCAAAAAGCTCTGCATTTCTACGGGATGGATAATAAAGAATTAGTTCCTATAGGTATCCTGGCTCCGAAGGGAAAGAATTCTAGTAAACCAGAAACAACTTCAGGACGCTTTAATTTTGTTCGGAAACTTCCTCCTTGGCTTGCTGCTTTTTTACTATTTATAAGGTATAAACAAGTTAGTAAAAATTTCTTCAAGTATTCCGGCTTTTCTTCAAGTGCATTGAATCAAATGCGCTTAGCACGAGTTTTGGTGTTCCATGATTTCAAATTAGCCAAAGCGTATCTTACCCAAATTGGCAAACAACCAAATCAAAAAGTCTTA
Source organism: Ammoniphilus sp. (assembly GCA_041640415.1). Taxonomy (GTDB): domain Bacteria; phylum Bacillota; class Bacilli; order Aneurinibacillales; family RAOX-1; genus YIM-78166. The sequence continues at coordinate 6,722 of JBEQAI010000066.1, forward strand.
GTAATGTCCCATTCACCTACTAACTTATCTGCTGAGATCATCGAAAACTGGAGGGCATCCATAGGCCCATCTTCTATTTGGGAGAAAATCTATAAAGTTTTAGCTGAGGAAGAATTTAAAACTTTAATCTCTTGTGATGGGCTCATTACACCCTGCGTTCATTCTATAAGTCACTACTTTAACGAAGACCCCAAGAAACGAGAGCAGGTGCTAAGTTTGCCTATTTATGAAATATTATCGGGTGTAGATGAAAAACGAGCAACTAAAGACCGTCAAGAAGTTCTCTCATCTCTTGGTATTTCATTGGGGAGCAAAGTAATTGGTTTTTTTGGAAGACATCATCCTCATAAAGGTTATGATATATTCTGTCAAGCAGCACAATTAGCCTATGAAGCCAACGATAAAGAATTGTTTTTTCTAAGTGCTGGCTCAGGACCAATACCTTCTCCCCGAAATATACCTAATTTCAAAGATCTGGGTTATATCACTTCTGGCCTTGAAAATATAATAGCAGCTGTTGATTTAGTGGTGGTGCCTAACCGAGTGAACTACTTTGATTTGTTGATTCTAGAGGCAATGTCTCTAGGAAAAATAATATTAACAACTCCAGTAGGAGGAGCCTTGTGCATTAAGTCCTCAGGTATCTTCTTCCTTAAGGATTTATCGCCTTATAGCCTGTATCATGAATCAAAAAGGTTGCTCGCAGATCCTTTGATCGCCAAAATGGGTGCTGAGAATAGGGAAATGTACCTTAAAGAATACACCTTGCAGCGATTTGCAGAGCGTCACATACAGCTTGCAAATGCATTATTATGTAATGTAGATAGTCTATGACGGCCTGGATTGCAGTCATATTTGGAGTATCAATCTTAATACGTGAATTCTTTCGACAAAGAAGATTGCTTTATGTGGATTTTTTGAGAGGAGTCAGCTTTGTTTTTGTTGTCATTTACTCCATAGTCCCATTTATGCTCTACGTCATAGGACCTAATCCAAGCCCTCGCTTTTTTTGGATTTATACGATTGATTATCAAGATCCATATTTAAGTATACCTGCCTTGCTCATGGCAATTATAGGTTATATTTGCATAGTATTAGGATACAGTTTCTCTTCGAAGGGAACACGGAAAAGGAGTTTACTCCGCTTTATATCCACTTCTTTAGAACGTATCAACCACCGAACTTGGCTAACTATAGCAATTGTTCTTGGAAGTCTTTCCTTGATCTCCTTACTCTTATACTCAGTCAGACGTTCCGCAAGCATCTACATTCTTTTAATGTACGCTGGAGATTTGCGAGTGGGGCGATATATACCTGGAGTAAAAGAATCATCTTTTACCTTCCTTACATGGGCGATGCCTGTTATTGCTGCTACGTTTATCTTACTTGGTTTACTTTTGGATAACAAGGTTGAATTGCGAAAACGCAAATACTCCCGTGTTTCTTCGTTACTCTTGCTCTTACTAGCTTTGTTCGGTGTAGCGCTAAGTTCTATTGTGCTTTGGATGAGAGCAGGCAGACTACATTTGCTCAATTTCTTCCTAGTGATATTCATAGTATTGCTTACTCACACAAAGTCTCGGCTTCTACATTTTTTTAGCTATATTAGTACCATTGCAGTTATTTCGACTATTTTTCTATTCGGAAAATATCTATTTGGTGCGACAAAGTATATAGAATTTTCTAGCACAACACAGGAGTTTTTACAACTACTGGCAGCGGAGCTATCATTCCCTTTTCTCTCCCTAGTAAACACTATTGCTCACATTGAACATTACAGATATTTTGTTGACTTCATTCTTGCTCCTCTTTATGTCTTAGGTCCACCACTTTGGAAGATTTTCGCTGATTCCACCCTTGAATTACCTCTTTCAGTTGCTAAAGAAAACACATCTTTAATTTTAGGGACAACGGAGTGGGGAGAAATCCCTGTTGACATAATTACTTTAGGGTATTTCAATGCAGGTATCATTGGAGTTGTTTTAACTGGGCTGCTATTTGGCATATTAATTGGTTTGATGGAACGTCTCTTCTCTTCACACACTCAAGGTGTACTTGGTGTTTTAAGGATTGGATGGATAGTCCTAATCTCAACAGTAGGGATTATATACGCAGATCCCGTTAATGTATTACGAGATGGCTTGTATCTTATACTTCCTACAGCACTAGTGGTGGTTACAAGCTTGGCAATTCGACGATCAAAACCTTTGAAATATAATGTTTCATATGAGAATCCTTCACATCCTTCCTAATTTTGGTCCTGGTGGAGCAGAGCGGTTGGTGGTAAATTTGATGGAAACTACCAATAAGGAGCGTTTTGAGGTAGCAGCTGTGAGTCTCTTTCCGGAAACTGGAACAATCCTTGAAAAAGAAATTAGAGAAAAAGGTTTGAAAGTTTACTTTCTTAATAAACATCTTGGTCCAGATCCGCGTATGGTCTATAAACTCTATCGCATTTTCAAAGAGTATAAACCCAATATACTTCACACTCATAGATATGTGTTGCGTTACGCTTTATTGCCTGCTCTTCTGTGTCGTATTCCAGTAAAAATTCATACAGTCCATAGCATTGCAGAAAAAGAAGTAGATGGTATAGGGAAAGTGATTCACTGGTTTGCTTTTCATCTTGGAGGTGTTGTTCCTGTCAGTATTTCGCAACAAGTGGCAAATACTGTAAAAGATTTATACGGTAAAAATATTCACACACCTGTAATATATAATGGCATTCCGACTAACCACTTTGTCAATAACTCTCATAGATTGACTCAAAGAATCAATAAAAATCTCATATTAATCCACATAGGTCGATTCGCAACTCCGAAAAACCATCACCTTCTGATAGAAAGCTTTAGTATAGCTGTTAAGGAACATCCAAATATGGAACTTTGGCTTGTGGGGGATGGTCCACTGCGTCCGGAGATTGAAAAGTTGGTCAAGGAAAAGGAATTGGAAAATAAAGTTAAATTTTTGGGTGTAAGAAGTGACATTCTTCAACTTCTTTCTGAATCTGATGTGTTTATTCTCCCATCTGACTGGGAAGGTGTTCCACTCACTGTGTTAGAAGCTATGGCAACGGGTAAACCAGTAATAGCTACAACGGTAGGAGGTGTTTCAGAGCTTGTAGAGGATGGAAGGACGGGAATTTTGGTTCCTCCGAAAGACCCAAAAGCATTAGCTCAAGCTATTCTTAGATTAGCAAAAGATCCAGCAATGCGTGAGAGCATGGGGAAGGAAGGGCAAAAAAGAGCTATAGAAAAGTTTGACATAAAACAAACTGCTCGCCAATACGAAGAGCTATATCTAAAGCTTTTGAAGAGGGAAAAGTTATGAACTTGACTTTATGGTATCGTCTATTTGTGCGATGGGCAAAGATGCTTCTTGGAAAAAGTTATTATCACCAAAAACAGGGATTAGGTAAAGCTTTTCGTCCTAAAGAGTTAGCTGGTTACTTCAACGATCTTACAGGCAAAACTAGATGGATTGGTAAAGTTGATGAGAATGGAGTGCCTCTCAATATTCTTACTGACGGTCGGAAAGTTTATTTTGCTACAACTATTGTTCAGAAAGCTTTAGGACACTGGGATATGTGGCTTCTCAGTGGCAGTGAAAGGGATAAGGAGGAATTCCTAAAGCTTTGCTATTGGCTCCTTGATAGGCAAGATTCCAAAGGTGGTTGGCCAGTCTGGCAAGACGTTGGAGTGTCTCTTCCTTCTCCATATTCGGCAATGACGCAAGGTGAATGTGTTTCCGCTTTTGTCCGTGCTTGGAAATTAACCAAAGATGCAAAATTCGTAGAAGGTGCACAGCGTGCTTTGGATTTGATGCTTACAAGTATAGAAAAAGGTGGACCGTCACGCTGGGAAGGTAAATACCTAGTTCTTGAAGAGATCCCCTCATTCCCACCTTCATCTATCCTAAATGGTTGGATTTTTGCTATATTTGGTTTATATGACTTTTGGTTGGCGTTTCAAGACAGCAAAATAAGGGAGTACTTTGAGCTTTCCCTTAACACTCTAAAGGATCGATTAGTCGACTATGATTCTGGATATTGGAGTTTTTACGACCGTCTTGGACATATGAGTAGTCCCTTTTATCATGATCTGCATATCCATCAGCTTAGCGCTTTGGCAATGATAGACAGTGATCCCATTTTTCTTGAGTATCGTGACCGTTGGCATGCTTACCAGCAAGCTATGTTAAACAAAGTTAAGGCATTTGCTGTTAAGGCTTGGCAAAAGATAAAAGAACCAGGTGAGGTAGTAGTTGTAAAATAAAATAATAATGAAACTTGCATACATAACCGCACATACGCCTTATGGGAGAGGTGAAACATTTATCTTAGAAGAAATGTTGGCTGTTGTGGAAACGGGTACTGATCTTCTCATTGTACCAAGAAACCCACCCAAGGAAGTTTTTCACGCTAAAGCAAAAAATTTACTTGATAGGACTTTGTGGCTACCTCTATTTAATTGGAAAATTCTTGCTTCTTTTCTTGTGACATTGTTTACCTGTCTCCGAGTGTGGAATGTGATATGGAAGATTTTTAAAGAATCGAGAAGTTTTAGTATAATACTCAAAAATTTAGCTGTATTGCCTAAAGCCACTCATATTGCAAGGATTTTTAAAAGATTAAAGGTTGAACATATTCATGCTCATTGGGGTTCTACAACAGCTACCATGGCTTGGATTGTTTCGGAACTCACAAACATTCCTTTTAGTGTCACACTTCACAGATGGGACATCGCAGAGAATAATATGCTAAAAACCAAAGCTGAGAAAGCACTTTTTTTCCGTTTTATTTCCGAAGATGGACTAAGGGAAGCGCTAAATCTATTAGGCGAAAGCTACAAAGACAAGTTTAAAATAATCCACATAGGGGTTCGCATACCAAAAGACAATAAGCACATAAATAAAGAACCATCTAAACTTTTTACCATAGCCTGTTCAGCAAACCTTGTTCTTAAAAAAGGTCATAAATACCTAATAGAGGCGTGCAGTTTACTTGTAAAACGAGGCGTAAGTAACTTTCAGTGTCTAATCATAGGAGATGGTCCTTTGGAGAATGCTATCCGTGAACAAATTGAAAGGGAAGGGTTAAACGATTATGTAAAGTTAATGGGACGGATTCCACACGATGATTTATTGAAAATGTATGAACAAGGAGAAGTGGATGCTGTAGTTTTACCAAGCGTAGTTACTGAAGATGGGGAAAAAGAAGGAATTCCAGTGGCTTTGATGGAAGCTATGGCTTACGGAATCCCTGTGATTTCTACTACCACTGGGGGCATTCCAGAGCTTCTCCGTGGTGGAGCTGGTTTGTTGGTACCTCCAGCTTCTTCAGAAGCTTTGGCAGAAGCTATTTTGAAACTTATGCAAGATGAAGCGCTAAAGGAATCTCTAATATATAATGCAAAGGAGCGCATTAATCAGGAATTTAACTTGCAGTTGAATGTTGAAAAGTTGGTAAATTTCATGAAGGAAGGATAAAACTCATAGGAGTGTGCCATGAACATCTGGATCTTCAACCATTACG
>JBEQAI010000067.1:0-12007 GCA_041640415.1 Ammoniphilus sp.
CCGGCTGAATCCATCTGGACCCGTTCAATGAAACGATCAATCTTGGGGTCGTAGGAAACTCCAACAAAAGGCACCCCGAGAACAGAGGCAATGATAATGGAATGCAGCCTCATGCCTAATACGAAGTCCATATTGCCGATAAAGCTGATGATTTCATGAAAATTCATGTGCTCATCAAGGAGAATGGCTCCTGGCTCTTCCATATATTGAATAATATCGTGTGAAGGTGCTACATCAGCAGGGTACTGCATCGGCAAAAAATAAACGTTCCAATTCTTCCGGATCATTTCATCAGCCATGTTAGCTATAACTTTTTTATAATTCTCCTCGCTTTTCCATTTCCTAACTGAAATGGCGATGGACTTTTTATCATTCCTATTGACTAGCCAACGATTGGCCAACGAGATATCAATATCCGAAGGACGAATCGTGATCGCAGGATCTGCGGTAATATGAATCGGCCGAGTAACGCCAAGTTTTCGCATATCATCTGCAGATCCTTGATCACGCACCGTAATGACATCCACTTTATTTACAATTTTTTTGATTAAGATCTTGCTGATGGGGTGCGTTATCGGCCCAAAGCCTTGGGAGAAGAAGATGACTGGCTTTTTGAGGAGCTTGGCCATCGTTACGATACTAAGATAATACATTACGCTCCGAGGGCTCGTCGCATCTTGCAAGAGACTGCCTCCACCCATGAGCAAGAGGTCCGCTTGCTTTAATTGGTTTAAGATGGTGATAAAGCTCCAACGGTTGAATGCAGGGATACCAAATAAAGCCGTAGTTTCTCTTGGCTTGTTCGAAAGGACAGCAATGTCAATGGCGGGGTGATGTTTCTGGAGGGAGCTGATAATTCCAAAAAGTACGGTATCATCACCAGCATTATCGAAGCCGTAGTAACCTGAGATTAACACCTTCTTCATGAAGCGACCTTCTTTCTTGCACTTACCGAGTGGATTCGTTGCATAGTAGATTTTAGTATAGCAGTTTGGATTTAGAAATGGAAGTTTTCCATATCTTAAAGGGAGTAGATCCGGTTTATTTGCAAATACTTTTAGATATATGTAGATGAAGGGGCTTTAATACATGAGGCGAGTCATCTTACTAGCCGTGTTATTCCTATTTTTAGGATCAGTCAGTGTAGTCGGTTACGCCTATTATAAATATCAGGACATGACAGAGCAATGGTATCAGCCGCTTAATGAAGGAACATCCGATGGAACGGAAAAAAAGCGGGAAGTCCGAAGTGACAAAAAAGAGCGCGATGAAACGGCCGAGCGTGAAGAAGAAGAAAAGGTCGAACTGGGATCTTTTAACGTGATGCTGCTTGGCATCGATTCACGTGGCGAAAACAAGTCCAGGTCCGATACCATCATGCTGGCATCGGTCAATCCAATGCTTCAAAAGATTACCTTATTGTCCATCCCCAGGGACACGCTTACTGTTGTTCCAGGCTATGGTGAGGATAAATTCAACCATGCCATGTATTATGGCGGTCCTGCCTTAATGAAAGAAACCATGGAGGAGTTTTTTGATATTCAGGTAGATCATTATGTCGCCTTGGATTTTGAAGGATTCACGAAGCTGGTGGATGAGCTGGGCGGGATTGAAGTTTATGTAAATCGCAGGATGAAATACCATGATCCAACGGATGGGACGGACATTGATATCCAAGAGGGACTTCAGCAATTGGATGGAAAGCAAGCGCTGGATTATGCCCGGTTTAGAAAAAGCGATATCGGTTCGGACGCGAGTGATTTTGATCGAATGGAGCGTCAGCAAGAGGTGGTGCGCAAGCTAGCTGACAAGGCCGCATCCCTTTCTTCAATATTCAGGGTATTTAAGATTATGGCGATTCTCGGAGAAAATGTGAAAACTGATTTTAAAGAAGAGCAAATAAGAAAGCTTGCTATATTATTTAAGGATTTTTCCTCTTCAGGAATTGCAACGATTGAATTAAAGGGCACGAATGAAAGAAAGTGGATGCACGGTTATAACTTATGGGTTTACGTAGTAGATAAGGAAGAGAAAAAGCGAATCAATCAGATACTTCAACAAACCCAACAATGAGTTTTGTTTAAAAAAGGAGAGGCCTCTTCGCTTTGAGGTATCTCCTTTTCTTTTAATGGAAATAAATGTGGGAAGAAGCTGGTAAAGCAGCATGATTATGACATGGGGGTGATAGAGTGGATAACCCTGAAAGTAAAAAAGCTCAGGAGATGAAAGAATTAAGCACAAAGCTGGAGGAGAATGTTTCCTTTCTTAAAGAAGCCCTCGGAGTGGGCAAAAGCTTTGACGTCATTCATCGTGAGCTTGAATTTGGCGGAAGAAAGTTTGGTTTGTTTTTTGTTGATGGGTTCGCAAAAGATGATGTAATGAACGTGATTACGATTCATCTGGCCAAGCTTGATCGGGAACAATTGGCCCCTGATGCGGTGTCCAAGCTTCTCAAGACCCATATTGGTTATCTGGAAGTCGAGAGAGTGAAGGAAATGGATAAGATCATTTCCGCTGTACTTGCTGGCCCATTGGCACTTGTTATCGATGGGTCTGAAGAAGCGCTCATGATCGATGCTAGAACGTATCCTGCACGCTCGCCTGATGAACCCGACATTGAGCGTGTCGTGCGCGGGGCAAGGGATGGGTTTACTGAAACCCTGATCTTTAATACGGCTCTTACGAGGCGTAGACTTCGCGATCCGTCGCTTCGTATGGAGTATCTGCAGATTGGCACTCGCTCAAAAACGGATGTGGTGGTCAGTTACCTTGAAGATATTGCTGACCCAAACTTGGTCAAAACGCTGAAAGAGAAGATTGAAGCGATAGATATAGACGGATTGCCGATGGCGGAAAAGACGATCTCAGAATTTATTTTCGATAAGAATTGGAATCCATTTCCAATGGTTCGCTATACGGAGCGTCCTGACGTAGCGGCGGTTCATTTGCTGGAAGGGCACGTTCTGGTATATACCGATACGTCTCCTAGCGTGATGATTGCTCCTACAACCTTTTTCCATCATGTCCAGCATGCTGAAGAATACCGGCAAAAACCTGTAGTAGGAGCTTATTTAAGGTGGGTTCGCTTTATTGCCATGTTGGCCTCTGTGTTTATATTGCCCCTCTGGCTGCTGGTTGTTTTCCAACCGGAGTTGCTGCCTAAGGAATTGGATTATATCGGAGTAGACAAACCAGGGAATGTCCCGCTCTTTGTTCAAATCCTATTTGCAGAAATTGGAATTGATGTTCTGAGAATGGCGGCCATACATACGCCTTCATCTTTAGCCACAGCTTTAGGCTTAATCGCAGCCCTTATGATTGGTCAAGTTGCTGTAGAAGTGGGCATATTATCCAATGAGGTCATTTTATACATATCGATTGCTGCCATTGGTACATTTGCTACGCCTAGTTATGAGTTTGGGCTGGCTACAAGAATCGTCCGAATAACTCTGCTGTTTGCCGTCGCCTTTTTCCATCTTCCTGGCTTCCTTATTGCATCTGGGATATGGCTGTTTATCCTGGCTACTACTAAATCTTTAGGAACGCCTTATTTTTGGCCCTTGCTTCCATTAAACTTACGAGCGTTGATGGACATTATTGTGAGGTCCCCTGTACCTGCACAAAACAAGCGGGCACGAATCCTTCATCCTCAAGACAAAACCAAATCATAACCGAAATGTTAGCACTACTTTTCTTGTGGGAATGTGTACAAACCACTTTCTCATAAGTATTAGTAGTGCTTTTCTTATGTCTTGATATGGAGGGGGTTTCATGGATCATCAGCCTTGGCTCGCCCATTACCCGGTGCAGGTGAACGGACATTTGGACTATCCGGATATTCCGCTGACCCAGATTTTAAAGGATGCTGTTGAGAAATACCCCGATAACCGGGCGATTCACTTCCTGGGCAAAAATATTACATACCAGGAACTCTATGACAAAGTGTTGCGTTTTGCTTCCGTTCTGCGATCTTTGGGGGTAAAAAAAGGAGATCGTATAGCCCTTATGCTCCCCAATTGCCCCCAAGCGGTATTTTGCTATTATGGTGTCCTTCAAGTAGGCGGGATCGTCGTTCAGACGAATCCTCTGTATATGGAGAAGGAACTGACCCATCAACTCAATGATTCTGGAGCCAGTATTCTCGTTTGTTTAGATTTGGTTTATCCTAAAGTGAAAAAGGTATGGGAGCACACGAACTTGAAGGAAGTTCTTGTAACAGGTCTCCAAGATTATCTGCCGTTCCCTAAGAATTGGATTTTTCCTATTATCCAAAAAAGAAAGGGCATTCTAGTCCCTATTGATTACACCAAAGATCGCTGTCAGTCCTTGCATCAGTTATTGCAGAATGCGCAGCCTGATTCTGCACTAGAAGAAATTGATCCCCAAGAGGACCTTGCTGTTCTTCAGTACACGGGGGGAACCACAGGCCTTGCGAAAGGAGTCATGCTTACTCATCAGAATCTCGTAACCAATGTCATGCAAGGGAAGGCTTGGTTTTATAAAGCTAAAATTGGGGAAGAAAGGGTGTTAGCGGTTGTTCCTTTTTTCCACGTGTATGGCATGACCATCGCCATGAACTTCTGCATCTCCATTGCTGGCTCTCTTGTGATGGTCCCACGCTTTGATATCCCATTATTATTAAAGGCCATTCATAAACAAAAACCTACGATCTTTCCCGGCGCCCCCACGATGTATATCGGGTTACTTAACTATTCCCGATTAAAGAAATATGATATTTCTTCAATAGACGCATGTCTAAGTGGATCGGCAGCTCTACCGCTGGAAATCCAAGAGCAATTTGAGAAGATGACAGGAGGTCGGTTAGTTGAGGGGTATGGCTTAACGGAATGCGCTCCTGTTACTCACGCTAACCCGGTTTGGGATAGAAGAAAAAATGGAAGCATCGGTCTTCCTTGGCCGGATACAGAAGCAAGGATTGTTCATCTGGAAACAGGAGAGCCGCTCCCGCCTGGGGAGATCGGTGAGCTCGCCGTTCGAGGGCCGCAGGTGATGAAAGGGTATTGGAATCGTCCGGAGGAGACGATGCAGATTCTGCAGGATGGGTGGCTGCTAACGGGTGATATTGCCCATATGGATGAAGAAGGCTACTTTTATATTGTAGATCGGAAAAAAGACATGATTAATGCCAGTGGCTTTAATGTTTATCCAAGAGAAGTAGAAGAGATTCTCTTCGAGCATGAAGCGGTAATGGAGGCTGCAGTGATTGGCGTTCCTGATCCCTACCGGGGTGAAACCGTTAAAGCCTTCGTTGTCCTGAAGGAAGGGGCACATGCCACAAGTGAAGAGCTCGACGATTTTTGCCGGGCAAGATTGTCCGCTTACAAGGTGCCGAAGCATTATGAATTCCGCAAGGAACTGCCTAAAACGCTGATAGGAAAGGTGCTGCGTCGAGCCTTAGTCGAGGAATCGAAGACGGCATCCTCCTAGAAATCCAACAAAGGGGGGCTTTATAGAAGAAGCCCCCTTTTGCCAAAAATATCATTGACAAAAAAGTTAAAAATCTTTAAACTAGGTATTGAATGAACGGTCATTCACCCTATCATGAATGAAGAGGTAAAGGCAGATGGCTAAGAAAACAGGGGAGAAATATCAAGCAATAATTGAAGCGGCAGTAAAGGTCATTGCCGAGAATGGATACCACAATGCCCAAGTGACCAAGATTGCACGGGAAGCTAATGTTGCTGACGGAACCATTTATCTCTATTTCGATAGCAAAGAAGATATTCTCATATCTCTATTTCATGAGAAGATGGGCAAGTTCATCCAGGATTCGAGAGAACGAATTCTGAAAGCGCAAACAGCAACAGAAAAACTCCGGCAACTGATCAACAACCACTTTAGGCATCTTTCGACAAATGTAGAGTTTGCCTATGTTACTCAAGTGGAGCTCAGGCAGTCAAATCCTAAGATCCGTCAGGGAATACGCCAATCGATTAAGGAATACCTGAGGCTCATTGATGAGGTTGTTGAGTTTGGGATCCAGGAAGGGTCCTTCCGAAATGATATCCCGTTATTTACGATTCGTAAGATGGTATTCGGCACCTTAGATGAATCTGTGACCTCGTGGATTATGAATGATCGGAAATATGACTTGCTAGCATTGGCCGATCCGATTCATAGCCTTTTTATCGGAGCTTTAAGTCAAACCCATAAACAGAATACATAGATGAAATGGATGGAATACGTATCCTAATGTGGAGGGGAATAGCATGGAGTTTACGAATGTAAGCCTGAAGGTTGAAAACCGTGTTGCTTATGCAACAATTAACCACCCACCAGCGAATGCACTAAATGGAGCCACTTTCTCCGGATTGAATGACTGCTTAGATTATATGCTGGGTCAGGATGAGATCAAAGCGATTGTCATTACGGGAGAAGGAAAGTTTTTTATTGCAGGTGCAGACATTAAGGAGTTTCACCAAGCCTTCGGCAATGCCGAAAAAGGAAGAGAGCTTGCAGAAGTAGGTCAGAGAGTATTTGATCGAATGGAGCATTTTCCGAAGCCGATCATTGCAGCTATCAATGGAGCTTGTCTAGGGGGCGGATTTGAACTTGCACTTGGTTGCCATATGCGAATAGCTGCTGAAAAAGCCATGCTTGGTCTACCTGAGCTTAAGCTTGGACTCATTCCTGGTTTTGCTGGTACTCAGCGCTTGGCCCGGATTATCCCTAAAAGCAAGGCCTTAGAGCTTCTTTTAACTAGCCAGTTCATTACAGGTAAGGAAGCTGAAGCTCTAGGACTAGTAAACTATGCCGTTCCCCTCGAGGAAGTGCTCCCGCGGGCGAAGCAGCTTGCAGAAAGTATTGCCCATGAAAAAGGCATGCCATCTATCACCGCCGTTTTGCATGCCGTGAATAAAGGTCTGGATATGACGCTTGAAGAAGGTCAAGCCTTGGAGGCTGAATTATTTGGAAAAATGTTTTGTACAGAGGACGCAAAAGAGGGAGTCACTGCATTCCTCGAAAAGCGCACCGCTGAATTCAAAGATAGATAATCCAATATAAAACTTAAGGGAGGAAGAAGCATGAACTTATTAGTAGTGTTGAAGCAAACCTTTGATACCGAAGAAAAGATCAGCATCCAAAACGGTCAAATCGTAGAAGAGGGAGTAGAGTTTATCATCAACCCCTATGATGAATACGCCGTGGAAGAAGCCATCAAGCTTCGGGATGAATTCGGTGGTGAGGTGACAGTTATCACGGTCGGTCCAACTCGTGCAGAAAATGCTCTTCGCACGGCCTTGGCTATGGGCGCTGACAAAGCAGTGATCGTAGATGATGAGTCTTTATTTGGCGGAGACGAATATACTATCTCCCACGTTTTGGCTGCTGTCATTAAAGACCGCTCCTATGATGTAATTCTAGGCGGGAACATGTCGGTAGATAACGGAGCAGGGCAAATAGGTCCTCGACTAGCTGAATTGTTAGACATTCCGCATGTAGCAACCATAACGAAGATTGATATTGAGGGTGCAGTAGCCACCGTAGTTCGAGATGTAGAAGGTGATTCAGAGACCATTGAAGTTAAGCTTCCCGTACTTGTTACCGCTCAACAAGGGTTGAATGAACCGCGATATCCTTCCCTTCCCGGAATCATGAAAGCGAAGAAGAAACCAATGGAACGTCTAAGCGCAGAGGATTTAGGCTTAGACGCAGAAGCTTTAAAGGCGAAGACGGCCGTGGTTGAGCAGTATCTGCCTCCTAAGAAGGAAGCAGGCCGCGTGCTATCAGGGGATCTAGGCAATCAAGTGAAAGAGCTTGTTCAACTTCTTCGTAACGAAGCAAAAGTGATATAGGGGGAGAGCGCAGATGAGCAGAAAAGTTCTTGTACTAGCAGAAACTCGTGAGGGTGTATTAAGAAATGTATCCTTCGAAGCGTTGTCCGCAGCGCAAAAGGTGTCTGAGGGCGGAGAAATCATTGCAGCCGTATTTGGGAAGGGAGATGCTCAGGTTGTTTCCACTCTGGCCCATTATGGAGCGAACAAGGTTTATCTAGTAGCACATGATCAGTTAAATCAATATACACCAGATGCCTATAACCAAGCCTTGACTCAAGTGATTAAAGAGGTATCGCCTGAAGTGATCTTTATGGGTCATACTTCGATGGGGAAGGATCTAGCTCCTCGCACGGCCGCGCGTTTGGGTCTTGGTCTCGTATCGGATATCACGGACCTAGCCGTAGAAGGAGGAGACATTGTCCTGACTCGCCCGATCTACGCAGGAAAGGCCTTCCAAAAGAAAAAAGTGGTAGATGGTGCTGTATTTGCAACCATTCGTCCCAATAATATTGAGCTTGCAGCAGCCGATACAAGCCGCACGGCGGAGGCTGTAAACTATACCGTAGAGATCAAAGATCTTCGGACAATAATTAAAGAAGTAGCGCGCAAGGCTGTTGAAGGGGTGGACCTCTCGGAAGCCAAGGTGGTTGTAGCTGGTGGGCGTGGAGTAAAAAGTACCGAAGGATTCAATCCTTTGAAGGAGCTTGCTGTGACTCTAGGGGGAGCGGTTGGCGCCTCTCGTGGAGCATGTGACGCAGAGTATTGCGATTATTCCTTGCAAATCGGGCAAACCGGCAAGGTGGTTACCCCTGACCTCTATATTGCTTGCGGAATCTCCGGTGCGATTCAGCATTTAGCAGGAATGTCCAACTCCAAGGTGATCGTAGCGATTAATAAAGATCCTGAAGCCCCTATTTTTAGTGTAGCTGACTATGGGATTGTAGGAGACTTATTCGAAGTCCTTCCAATGCTGAATGAAGAGTTTAAGAAAGTATTGAATCAATAAAGCCCAAACATCAAGGCTGCAGCATCAGGCTGCATGCCTTTTTGTGCTGTTCAACGAAGGAATAGCAATTATTCAGTAGCTGCATATTAAGAGTGTATGGAACCATCTCAGATGCTGGCACTTTAGCAAAAATATGTTATACTTGCATTTGGAAAGTTGAACCAAGTCGTGAAGGAGGAAGATGGAGGATGGCAATTCAAAACGTAACGGATAAAGATTTCGCCCAAGAAGTTGAAAATGCGGGTGCAGTGCTTGTAGATTTTTGGGCTCCTTGGTGCGGACCGTGCAAGATGATTGCACCGGTATTAGAAGAGCTTGATGCAGAGATTGGCGATAAAATTAAGATCGCTAAGATTAACGTGGATGAAAATCCTGAAACAGCAGGCCGCTTCGGCGTCATGAGCATTCCGACATTGCTAGTAATGAAAAACGGCAGTGTAGTTGATAAAGTGGTGGGCTTCCAGCCTAAGGATGCTCTTCTGGGCACCTTGAATAAACACATCTAGTGTTAGTAGGCTATCTTTTCCTCAGATTTGTTGGGAGAGATAGCCGTTTTTTATAGATTGGTCGAAGCTTCCTTGTTCGGCTGGATTCATCCTATGCTAAAATGAAAGCAATAGATCATTAAGGGTGAAGAAGATGAATACGACGATAAAAGAGAAGCTTGCTGTACTTCCCGACAAGCCAGGCTGTTATCTGATGAAGAACGCAGAAGATCAGATTATCTATGTTGGAAAAGCAAAAGTTCTGAAGAACCGGGTCAGGTCCTATTTTACCGGGAGCCATGATGGGAAAACCCAACATCTGGTCCAGGAAATCAAGGATTTTGAATATATTGTTACTCGCAGCAACGTCGAGGCTATGCTGCTAGAGTGCAACCTGATCAAGCAGTACCAGCCGCGCTACAATGTGAACCTTAAAGATGATAAGACCTATCCTTATATTAAAATTACGAACGAAAAGCACCCAAGACTTGAGGTTACTCGCAAGGTCGTAAAGGATGGTTCCAGATACTATGGTCCCTATGCGAATGCAGGAGCGGCATCGCAAACTAAAAATTTGCTGGATAAGTTATATCCCCTTCGTAAATGCCGTACGATACCGAAGAAAGTTTGTTTGTATTACCATCTAGGTCAATGTGTGGCGCCTTGTGAACAAGAAGTGGATGTAGCCGATTACAAGCCCCTTGTTGAAGAAATCCATCGCTTTTTAAACGGTGGTCACGGAGAAATTCGTGAGAAGCTTGTGGGTAAGATGATGAATGCATCGGAAGGGCTGGAATTCGAAAAAGCTAAAGAATATAGAGATCAGATCCAAGCCATAGATTCCTTAATGGTCAAGCAGCAGGTAACTTTCTCTGATTTATTGGATCGGGATATTTTTGGGTATGCAACGGACAAAGGATGGATGTGCGTACAGGTTCTCCATGTGCGACAAGGGAAGATGATTCAGCGGAATGTATCTATGTTTCCTTACTATGGAGAGGCTGAGGAGGACTTTATATCCTACGTGAGCCAATTTTACTTTGGGGGTCAGACCAAACCCAAGGAAGTGTTTCTTCCCAATACGACGGATATTGATTTGCTGGAGCAAGGTTTAGATCTAAAAGTTGTCGTTCCCAAAAGAGGCGAGAAAAAGCAGCTGGTGGATCTAGCTATTGAAAATGCTCGGGTAGCCCTGCAAGAAAAGTTTCAACTCATTGCGAAGGACGAAGCTCGTACCATTGAGGCGATTACTAATCTCGGAGACAAAATGGGAATTGGTACCCCTTATCGGATTGAGGCCTTCGATAATTCGAATATCCAAGGAACGGATCCTGTTTCCGCGATGGTTGTTTTTACGGATGGGAAACCGGATAAGAAGGAATACCGGAAATATAAAATTAAGACCGTTACAGGACCAGATGATTACGAATCCATGAGAGAGGTCATCCGAAGACGTTACACCAGGTTATTGCAAGAAAAACAGTCCTTGCCGGATCTTGTGCTTGTAGATGGAGGGAAGGGTCAAATATCAGCCGCTGTTGATGTCTTAGAAAATGAACTGGGGCTTTACATCCCAGTCTGCGGACTAGCGAAGGATGAGAAGCATAAAACCTCGGAATTGATCTTAGGCGATCCGCCGATTCCCATTGAGCTTAACCGAGATAGCCAGGAGTTTTACCTTCTGCAGCGGATTCAAGATGAGGTCCACCGCTTTGCCATAAGCTTTCATAGACAATCAAGAGGGAAGTCCATGCTTTATTCACAGCTCGATGATATTCCAGGGATTGGTCCTAAGAGGAAGCAAGCCTTGTTAAAGCATTTTGGATCCATTAAGAAAATGCGAGAAGCAACGGTGGAAGAATATAGAAATTTAGGGATCGGAGATAAGCTAGCCAATGAAATTTTGCTTGCCCTGAGGCAGAGAGAGTAGTCTATTCGTTGGGGTTGGAAATTTATGGTATTATAATAAACGAAGAAGCTGAGACGACATAAGGCATGCCCTGATGTTGTCTTTTTTCATCTCTATCTTTGAACGTATTCAGATACAAGGGAGAGGAGAAAACAATGGGGTTAATCGTTCAAAAATTTGGAGGAACCTCGGTCGGTACGATCGAAAGGATTCAAAATGTAGCGAAGCGAATTATTGATACAAAAAATGAGGGCCATGATGTGGTTGTGGTGGTCTCGGCGATGGGCAAGTCAACGGATGTATTGGTGGATATAGCAAAGAAGATTACCTCCACGCCTTCGGATAGGGAAATGGATATGCTGTTGTCAACAGGAGAGCAGGTTAGCATGGCCCTTCTGGCCATGACTCTGCAGCAAAAAGGAGTAGCCGCAACGTCAATGACGGGCTGGCAAGCGGGAATTGAAACGGTGCGGGGGTGTTACATCCGAGAGCAGTAGAGTGCGCTAAGAAATATAACGTGAAATTAACGGTACGATCTAGCTTTTCAGATGAAGAAGGCACATGGATAGAGGAGGATGCGAAAATGGAACAAGGATTGATGATCAGCGGTGTGGCTCATGATAATAACGTGGCTAAGATAACAGTGAAAAATATGTCCAATCAGATCGGAACTTTGGCAATCTTGTTTACTACCTTAGCGGATGCGCACATCAACGTGGATGTTATTATCCAGAGCTCCTACGAATCGGCTTTAACCAATATTTCCTTTTCAGTATCGTCAGATGACCTTCCTCGCACACTAGAGATC
>JBEQAI010000068.1:0-11936 GCA_041640415.1 Ammoniphilus sp.
AGCATTGGCCTTAGGCCGATAAATCCGGGATGCTTTCGATATTTTTGAAAGAGCTTTGGGAAATCCGAAGAATCGAGATCCAACCACCCTACGACTCCAGCTATAAACTCGTTTTGTTCATATAATTCGAGCATATAATCGGTTTCTTCTACAGACGGTGCAGCCTGAACCAGGATGGTCCGATCAATATTGTGCTCCTTCAGCCGGGGAAGCAGGTGGTGTGGTAGAAAGTCTTGATAGAGAATTCCCAGTTCGGAAGTCAGCCAATGATAATCTCCGCGTTCCAACTTCCAGAAATGCTGGTGGGCATCCATTCGCATAGCATCTCTCCTCCCTTTGTTGGAAGGAAGAGTCTTCGGGTAAGCATCTCCAAGACCCCTCCTTAAATGTTGATATCCTCCTCATTCGTCTTTAAGCCATCTTGCCGAATACGACTCCGCCATCTATGTATAAAGGGGAACCCATCATAAATTTCGAATCGTCTGACGCGAGGAATAAAGCCGCTTGGGCAACGTCTTCAGGGCGTCCAAGCTCTCCTCCAAGCTGCCGGTTCTTAATTGTTTGCAGTGCTTCTTCAGGGTTGTCATAGGATTTCTTTAGATAATCCTCTACGAAAGGGGTGAGGATCGTACCTGGGAGCAAGGCATTCACCCGAATATTATACGGAGCATAATCCACCTGCATGGATTTTGTCAGCGCCAGCACCGCACCTTTCGTTGCCGAATAAACCGCTCTCTTCATGAGTCCGATCTCGGCAATGCACGAAGACATGTTGATAATACTGCCCTCCCGCTGCTCGATCATATGGGGGACCACATATTTACTTGGCAGGAATACCCCTTTGAGATTGACATTCACGACACGATCCCATAGCTCTTCACTGGTTTCGTGAACGGCCCCGACACCGGAGATCCCTGCATTATTGAAAAGTACATCAATCCGTCCGAAGGTGTCGATCACGAGCTGCACCATCTGATCCACCTCTGCTGCTTTGGTCACATCGGCCTGGATGAATTGTGCTTCTCCGCCTTTCTGTCTAATTACTTCCACGGTTCTTTCCCCATGTTCCCGGGACAGATCGTTCACGATAACCTTGGCTCCTTCTGCCGCAAACAGTAAAGCTGTACTTTTTCCTATGCCAGATCCCGAACCGGTTATGAGGATCACTTTATCCTTTAATCTCATTAGTTTAAGCCCCCTATCGTTCCATATGGTCTTGCGGCTGGGCGGCTTTTACCGTTAACCCGCCATCAACCATCAGCAGATGTCCGTTAACCTGCATGGCTTCATCAGATGCCAGGAATACGCACGCATCCCCGATTTGCTTAGCTGTCCCCAGTCGCTTCATGGGATTGGCCTCTTCCTCGCGAAGGCGGATCGCCGGATCGGCCAAATATTCGGTGCACATATCGGTGTCCACGGTGCTAGGCCCTACGGCATTGACGTTAATGTTGTAAGGTCCTAATTCAATCGCCATTCCCTTAGTCAGCATGTGCCCAGCCGCTTTTGAAGCTTGGTAGTGGGGAATGACGGGGCTCGTCACCACGAGACTTGCCGTTGACAGAATGTTGATGATCTTTCCATACTTGCGCTCGATCATGCCTTTGGCGGCTAGTTGGGAACACATATAGATCGATTTTACGTTCGTATTGAAGGTGCGATCCCACGTTTCGTCGGTCAGCTTCATGAAAGGTTCAAAAGGGGCCACTCCCGCGTTGTTCACCAGAATTTCCACCGCTCCAAGCTCGCGCTCCACTTTGGCAAACATTGCGTTGACTTGTTCTCGATCCCCTACATCCGCCTGAACGACAAGGGATCGACCTCCCCATTGCTTTGCCTGCTTCATAACGTTTTCAGCCAAGGGCTGGGAACGATCCGACGTATAATTGACCGCGACATGGGCGCCTTCCTCGGCTAAGCGAAGCACAATGGCTTCCCCGATCCCTCGGCTGCCTCCTGTAACTAGCGCAACTCGACCCTCCAGTCGTCTTCCGCTCATCTTCATGACCTCCTCTTCTTTCCTCCAATTCAAAACTTATTTCAATTTTAATTCATGCTAAACTCCTAATGATTGATACTTTGGTCTTAACCTGCTTGCCATTGGCCACGTCGCCCTGTCAGCTCGCGAAGAGCCACAGCTGCATCTCCCGTTCTGCCATGATAGCATCATTGTCATCTGTTACCTCCTGGTGTTGTTAACGTTAACAACACCATAACCCTAAACATCATTTGTGTCAATATATTCTGGATAGTCTGAAATTTATTGACAACTTGTGTGAATCCGGTTATTTTATTGTTATGTCAGATGTTAACGCTATCATTCTATATTTTCTTCAATTAAAGGGGGATTCCTGAATGGCCACGATTATCGATGTTGCTCGTAAGGCTCAAGTTTCTCCTATGACGGTGTCGAGGGTGATCAACGGGACTGGAACCGTAAAAGAAGAAACCCGCAAGCGTGTAATCGAAGCCATGGAGGAGCTCCATTATTATCCAGACTATAACGCACGTGGCCTTGTGAAAAAAAAGACGAACCTTCTCTGTCTTCTTATGACAGATATTACAAATCCTTTTTTCACGACATTAGCCAGAGGTGCGGAAGACCAAGCCAACCGCCATGGATACCGTCTGCTGTTTGGAAACAGCGACGAGTGCTTGGATAAGGAAAAAGATTATGTCGATATGCTGTTATCCACTAAAGTCGATGGGGTCCTCATTGCCCCTAGCGGCGATGATTCCATCAAGCATCTACAAATGCTTCGCAAGCATAACATTCCGTTTGTCATCTTGGACCGTTATGTTCCTGGCATAAGATCCGATCAAATTTTAGGTGATAACCTTCTGGGTTCCCGTCTGTTGATGGAGCATCTGATTCAGCAGGGTCACCGTAGCATAGCCTGCTTATTCGGCCCCCAGCATATTTCTACCGCCAGGGATCGCCTTAAAGGATATCGAGAGTCGTTGCTTTTGAATGGGATTCCGTATGATTCCTCCTTGGTCATTGAAACCGACTATAGGCTTGAGAGCGGACACTTCGCCATAGAAACGCTCCTGAATCGAGACCCTTTTCCGAGTGCCATTTTGGCTGCCAATAATCTGGTCGCCATAGGTGCGATCCAAGCCCTTCAGAGAAGAGGCTTTAACATTCCAGAACAAATGAGCGTGGCCACCTTCGATGACTTGGGTCCTCTCTCCATTCTTCATCCCTTTCTTACCCTCGTTTCCCAACCGGCCTATGACTTCGGATCAATGGGTGTCCAGCTTCTGCTGGATCGAATCCATGGAACCGGATCAAAGGAATGGAGAACGATTGTACTGCCGCCTCAATTCATTGACCATCAAACTAGTGAAAAGCGAGGATATTAGATGAAACCTGGAGACCTTGAGTTTTTGAGAGGCTGCCTGACCAACCTGCAAGTGGACATCACAACCGCATCTTATAATACCGTTGGTCCCCATTGGCGGGATATCGACTTTGTATCTGACTTCAACCGTTTCTACCTTATCTGTTCCGGTGAGGGCTACGTTAAAATCGGAAGTAAGGAATTCTATCCGAAGCCTGGACAGATGATGCTGTTGCCCGCAGGGGTGAAATTAAGCTACTCCACCATCAGTGAACGTTCTTTTTCTAAGTATTGGTGCCATTTTACAGCCTCTGTCGGGCAACTTCCTTTTTTTCAGCTCGTTGACCTCTCCTACGCTGTCGAACCTTTGGAGCTGAACAAAACAATGGCACTCTTTGAGGACCTAAGGCGTCAATTCCAAAAGCAGGACCTACCCTCCCTCTTTCGGGTCAAGGCCCTTCTGCTGGAATTAATCTCGGTTTTCATCTCGAGCCAAGAGGCGCGGGCTTCGATCCTGCCTCCCAGCAACCAAAAGATCCATAAGATTCTAGAATACATTGATGTACACCTATCCGAGACCATTACGGTGGAACAGCTAGCAGATCTGGTTCACTTCCACCCCAATTACTTCATTCCATTTTTTAAGAATGTCATGGGCGTCTCTCCGATTCAGTACATCAACCGCGTGAAGATTGAAAAAGGCAAGCAGCTATTAGCCTCATCGGAGATGAATGTCTCCGAAATCGCCGAAACGCTAGGCATGAATAATCACTATTTTTCCAGAGCATTCAAGCAGTATACGGGCTACAGCCCCACTTATTATCGAAATATGTTTCAGAAGACACCCGATGTCTCTATTCACTAGGAGTACAGCCGCGCGAATCACGCGGCTGTCGCTTTTCCTTAGATCTTCATGCGCGTCAACGCGTTTTCAAAGGAAAGATCCACGGAGTCGTTCCCCACTACATACCTCCAGAGCTTCGCGCGTTGGACATGCTCTGCCCGATCATCGTTCCCAAGCCAAGGATGGTAGGCTTCCTGGAAAATCTGGCGAATCCCCTCCGTGTCATAGCCATCCGTATTGAATAAATTGCGCTGCTCCTGCCCAGGCTGTAGCCTGAGTTTAAATACATAGCGCGTCGTATCCGTGTAGTTCGGTTGCGCGCAATGCCATAGCCCATGGTGAAGAAAGGCGATGGTCCCTGCTTTGCAAGCCATTTGCCGCTGGCCCGCGATATTCTTATAGCGGCCGATACTATAATTGTTCACCCTGCGCAAATGAGAGCCGGGCAAAATTAACGTAGGCCCCATCTCGATTGGCGTATCATGGGAAAAATAAAAGCATTGAATGTCAAAGGCAAAAGGGCGCGTATCGATGACGGAATCCGCATGCCAATTTTGCGCTTTCAAGTGCTTTGGCGCTACGACATGCTGGTACGAATGATCATAGACGGGATTGTTCCCTACAAGACTTTGAATAATCCCCTTCACCTGGGGCAGCTCAAAAATTTCTTGGATCGTTTCGGATTCATGCCAGAACCAGTCATACCCCTTACCTGAATAATGGATCTGTTCGTGATGGACTTTTTCATTGAGAGCTTGGGGAACGATGCCTTCCATCAGCAAATATCCGTCTACGACAAACCGAGCCATCTGAGAGGCTGTCAATAAATGCTCCCTCTCTACTTTAGCCATCGATCTTCACCTTCCTTTCCAGTACATATTCATAGTTCAGATGACCAGTTTCATGCTCCATTCCTCGCAGATACAGCGGAAGCTGAGGGATCTGCATAACGAACCATCCGTCCCTCATCGCAGCAAGCACCGATTCATAGGGCGGTTTTTCTTCATCCCCTTCCCGCATTTGCAGCTGATCTTTTGGACGTGTGCTATCATATAAGGCCCACGCGACTGTTCTTGAATTTAAGTCTGGATTCTCCAAGTGAAGAAACAAAATCTGTTGCCGTAAAGACTCCATCCTAATCCCTCCCTATCAAAATTTACCTTCCACCCATTCCCGTCAATTGAATTCCCTCTACCAAGTATCGCTGCAAAAAGCCAAAGACGATCATGGAAGGAATAATAACAATTGCAGAAGCAGCCATCATCAAGTGCCACTCTGTACCATAAATCCCCTGAAACATCTTAAGACCGACGGAAAGTACCTTCATGTCTTCGGTATTGGTAATGACAAGCGGCCAGAAAAATGCATTCCACTGGGTAACAAAAGCAAATACGCCTAAAGTGGCCAAGGCCGGCTTCGATAAAGGCAGCATAATGCGGAAATACGTACCGAACCGAGAACATCCATCGATTCTTGCGGATTCTTCAAGCTCAAACGGAACCGTCAGGAAGAACTGGCGCAGCAGGAACGTCCCGAAGGCGGTAAAGGCCGCGGGCAGAATGAGAGCCTGGTAGGAATCCACCCACCCAAACTGATTCATTAGAATAAATTGCGGCACAATGGTAACTTGAGCCGGGATCATTAACGTACCCAGATAGAGATAGAAGAGCAGATCGCGCCCCGGAAAACGCAGCCGGGCAAAGGCGTAAGCAGCCAATGAAGAAGTAAGCACTTCTAAAAACGTGACGGATAGACTAACAAAAATCGAATTTATGAAAAATTTCCCAAAGGGGATGTAGTTCCAGGCGTAAGTGAAGTTCTCCCAAGCTAAATACGTCCCCATCCATGATCCAGCGTGGGAAAATAGCTCATTTTCCGGCTTTAGAGCTGTGGTAATCATGACAATAAATGGAACAACCATCAAAAAAGCCAGAAAAGACAGGCCTGTATAGGAGATCACCTGGATGATCCGTTTCTTCGTTGATTTTGGACGCACCTATTCTTCCTCCCTAATCATAATTGACCCATTTCTTTTGAACCTTCATTTGGATCATCGTTACGGTAAAGATGACGCCGAATAGCACCCAAGCAATCGAAGAGGCATACCCCATCTTAAAGAACTGGAACCCGCTCTCATAGATGTACATCACGATGGTATTGGTCGCATTTGCCGGTCCGCCGGCCGTCATGATATACGCTTGGTCAAAAACTTGGAAAGAAGTAATGATCGTCATGACCACAGCAAAGAACAGGGCGGGGGAAAGCATTGGGAGCGTAATGTAAACAAAGCGATTCCAGCTGTTAGCGCCGTCGATCTTGGCTGCTTCGTATAAGGAAGCCGGAATGGAATGTATACCTGCAATGAAAATCACCATATTGTAACCGACCATTTTCCATACGCTCATGATAATGATCGCAAGCATGGCATATTTCGTGTCTCCTAGCCAATTGGGCCCAGCGATTCCGAACCACCCCAAAAATGTATTAACAAATCCAATATTCGGCTCGAACATATACTTCCAGATGAAGGCCGCTGCAACGGTCGGCGCTAGAACCGGAAGGAAGAATAAGGTCCTGTATATCGCCACCCCTTTCGTGATGCTACATAGCCAAAGGGCTAAGATCATCGCGGCCACAATATTAAAAGGCACGTAAACCCCAACGTAATATAGCGTATTTTTAATGACCTGATAGAATAGGGGATCATTCAAAAATAAATTCTTGAAATTTTCCAATCCGACAAAAATGGGTGGAATCAGCATTTCCCAATCATAAAAACTGAGAATCAAAGATACGAGAACAGGGACCGCGGTAAAAGATAGAAAACCAATGATATTGGGAGTCAGAAAAAGGTAGCCGGCTAAGGCCTCGCTGTTCCACTTTTTCCTTCGCCTCTTCTGTGAGGTTAGCTTCATCATGCCAACCCGGTTGGCTTCCCGGTTATCAATATCCGGCAATACACTCATCGGGGATTTTTCCTCCTATCGTTTTAGTATAGAAGAGGAGCCGGTTATGCTATCCAGCTCCCCTCAGCCGCCTACTTGGAGGAGGAAAGAGTCTTTTGGTGCTTATCCAATAGAGGGTCCATCTGCTTTTGAATGTTGTCTAGCACTTCCTGGACAGGTGCGTTGTTAAACCAGACCTTGTCTAGCTCCCGATTGATCATCAGCTGCGTTTCCTGCCAATTCGTTGTCACGGCAAAAGGCTTGGCTTTTAATGCGGCTTTAGAAACATCCTCCATATTGGCTGGTCGTTCATCGGCTTTCTTGAAGGTTTCAATGGCGGTGCTTCGTGCAGGGAATGCGCGTCCTGTCGTGGCCAGGTATTCAAAGCCTTCCTCGCCCATCATAACGCTAATCGCCTTCCAAGCTTCTTCCTTATGCTTAGACTTCGGATTGATGCCAAACCCTGACCCGGCTACCCAGGAATTAATCTCACCTTTTCCCTGTGGAATCGTGGCGATATCCCATTTGAAATTCGCCTTGGCGCGAACATTTCCAAAATTCCATGGCCCATCTAAATACATAGCCACCTTACCGGCATAGAATTGCTCACGGTAGAAGGTATCGTTTCCTGGGTCCGTAATCGGCATGGTGACTTTATGCTTATGCATGAGATCGGACAGGAATTGGATCGCTTCTGCCGCTTCCTTTTCGTGGATCATCGATTTGGTTTTTTCCTCATTCATGTAGTTTCCGCCGTTAGCCCAGATCCAAGGCACCACTTGGTCGATGACATTGCGCATGACAAAGCCATAGTTCCCATCCTGAGTTGTTGCCTTGGCCTTCTCCAAGAAACCTGCCCAATCCATATTTTCATCCGGATAAGGCACGCCGTATTTATCGAAAAGATCCTTGTTGTAATACAAAATATAAGGTCCTAGATCATAAGGAATAGCCATAACCTTTCCATCCCACGAAAGGGCTTCCAAGATGCTGCCATCAAAATTTTCTATCTTAAACTCGGGGGACTTCTCGATAAACGGATTCAACGGTTCCAATGCTCCACGCGTGGCAAAGGTAGGCATGCGCAAGCTCTGCATGGAAATGATGTCCGGGGCCGATCCGCTGGCTACCTGTGTCTGAAGCTTATCCCAATAATTCGGGAAAGAGTCCGTTTCGAACTTAACGGTAATTTCAGGATATTTTTCTGTTACTTTAGCTGCCAGTGTTTCCCATACTTTTTTCTCTTCATCGCTTCCCGTCCACATCATCCAGCGCAACTGAACCTGCTCCGCCTTTTTCTCCTGGGCTTGTTCTGTCGTGCCTCCGCTCGTATTCGATGGAGTGGAGCCGCCCCCTCCGCAAGCGGTCAGGATGGACAAGGATACAGCCAGAGACACCGCAGATACTTTTTTCCATAGCTTTTTCATCTTGCTTCCCCCTCGGTTTGGAAATAAAAAATACTATCCTACCTTCTTGAGATCACATGGAATAGGTGCGATTGCAGTTGAAGTATTCCTTTCTATCACCCCCTTTCGCGTCTAATAGAATGAAAACGTTCTTACTTTTATCCATTTAGCTGCAATGAGTCTGCTTTTTTAATAGAGCCTCGCTTGATCAATTTGGTCTTTAATCGTTTCACGATCTTCTCTTTGCTATTGTCAGCCATTCTTCTTAATAAGATCTCGCTAGCCTCCTCTCCGATTTCGACCATTGGCTGCTCCACGGCTGTCAGCGGCGGATTATACACCTGGGACAGCTCATAATCGTCAAAGGACACAAAGGAAAGATCCTCCGGAATTTTAATATTCTTTTCGTTCAAGGCGATGATGGCGCCAAGGCACATGTAATAATTGCACACAAAAACAGCCGTTGGGCGTTCCGGTTGCTTCAGGAGCTCGCACATCTGGGCATACCCGCTTGAAATCTCAAAATCACCGAACTTGATTAAACTCTCATTCAGGGCCAGCCCATAATCCTCAAACGCCCGTATGTAGCCCCGGTATCTCTCTCTTCCAGTCAATAGTTCCTGCGGGCCGCAGATGATGCCGATCCTTCGGTGACCCTCTGCGATGAGGGCCTCGGTTGCTAAATAAGCCCCATTCACGTTATCGACCAGAACCGTATCTGCTTCCAGATCGGGCAAAACCCGGTCAATCAACACCACGGGTATGTCCTCCATAATCTCTTTTACCTGCTGATTGGATGTAGTCACGGAGCTTAATAGTATCCCATCTACCTTTTTGCTGAGTAAAAATCGGAGAATTTCCTCCTCTCTCTCCGGATTGTTATCCGCACTCAAAAGCATGAAGCTATAGCCCGCCTGGTGAAAGATTTCTTGTGCTCCCTTCGCAATCTGCGCGAAGAACATATTGGTCAAATCTGGCACAATGTAAGCTACAGTATAGGATTTTTTGGTCTTTAAGCCCCTCGCCATGGTATGCACCCGATAATCCAACTCTTGAATGGCCTTGAGTATCGCAGTTTCGGTAGCTTTTTTCACCCTTCCCCCGTTCAGCAATCGAGAGACGGTAGCAGGCGACGTATTGGCAACTCTTGCAACGTCTTTAATGGTAGCCATCCCATCCACTCCATTCGCTTCCAAAATGAAAACGTTCTCGTTTTTCTTGTCCTCATTCTAAATGATTAATTTTTCCATTTCAAGTACTTTTTAAAATATTTTTTATTTTCCGTTAATATCGTTATTAATATTAATGAGACAACAGCTCCCTGGATCAAGTACTTGTTGGTGCATATTAGGATTGTGTAAGTTTATATTAGTTTTGTTAATTTTCAATTTAATGTTCTTTGTAAGATAATGGGTGTGTTAAAAGAATAGGATTTTGAAATCGATTTCAGTTGTAATCTACCTAGGAGGTTTGGTATGATTCGAAGATTTAAAGATGAGAGAGACGCATTTTTCCAGCGTCGTTTTGGTTTGTTCATTCATTGGGGGCTCTATGCGATTCCTGCATGGCATGAACAGATCCTCTGGCGAGGGAAGATCAAGCGAAAAGACTATGAACAGTATGTCCATCAGTTTAATCCAATCGACTTCAATCCAGATGAATGGATTGATTATGCGGAACAAGCGGGCATGCAATACATCTGCTTTACAACAAAACATCATGACGGGTTCTGCTTATGGAATACCCAATATACAAACTATAACGTCATGAACACTCCCTACGGCAAGGATATCCTAGGCATGCTGGCCGAAGCCTGCCACCGAAGAGGCTTTCCCCTGAGCTTATACTACTCCCTGCCGGACTGGCATCATCCGAACTATCCGAATCGCGGACGCCATCATGAAATGTTTGGGCCGAGACCTGGGGATGATCAGGACAGTGAAAAATACCTTCAGTTTGTCAGAAACCAAGTCAGAGAGCTGTGCACCCAATATGGACCTATCTATCAATTGTTCTGGGATGTTAATGTTGCCGAATTCCATGATCCGTCGATTAATGAGATGGTACGTTCCCTGCAGACGGGCATTCTGATCAATGACCGCGGCCCCGGGCCAGGCGACTACAGTACTCCGGAGCGCCATGTGCCGGCTGGGACAGAATTCCATAAACCAACTGAGGCCTGTCAGGCCTTTGGCCGGGAGAGCTGGGGTTACAAAGAGGACGAAGACTATTATTCTCATCTATTTATTATGCAGAGCATAGACCGAATTCTGGCCATGGGGGGAAACTATCTTCTCAATGTGGGCCCCAAAGCGAGCGGCAAGTTTCCGGAAGAAAACATCGAAGCCTTGCAGAAGATCGGCGAATGGTACCATTCGGTCAAAGAAGCCTTTGAGGACACCTTCCCTGCAACTGATTTGATTGAGAAAGACCAAATGAATATGACGGGCCATATTGTGGACCGGGACGAGGTCCTGCTGACGAAAAGAGACAATACGGTTTACGTTCATCTCCCAAGAGCCCCCCAGAGTACATCCATTCTATTAAAGCCGTTGGATAGACTGCCGAAAAAAGCGGTCTTGCTGAACAATCAGCAGGAACTGGAGGCTAGAGTGGATATTACTCCGTGGGCTTGGAAAGAAAAGCCTCATCTTCGCATTCGTAATTTGCCGGTCAATGAATTAACGGGAAGCGTCCTGGTGATCAAGCTGGAATTTGATGATTCTATCAATGACTAAAATGATTGAGGAGGAAGTTGGATGAAGCAAGTAGAAGTAAAAAATCAGCAGTCTCTCTCCCCTGCAAGGCCCGTGGATTTACGCTATAGGCAGATTCACTTGGATTTCCATACGAGTCCCCAAATCGAAGGGATTGGCGCCGAGTTTAAACCGGAGGAGTTCGTAAGCACCCTTCTGAAAGCCAGAGTCAACTCGATTACGAGCTTTGCCCGATGCCACCATGGCCTCCTCTACTATGATTCCAAAAAATTCCCGGAGAGGGTTCATCCCCATCTCGCCAACAAGAATCTATTAAAAGAGCAAATTGAAGCCTGCCATCAAAACGATATTCGAGTCCCCATCTACATTACGGTGCAATGGGACCATTATTCAGCGGAAGAGCATCCCGAATGGCTCGTCAGAGATGAACAGGGTACTCCTCATGCAATGGGCGGCCAAAAGCTGTTTGATGCAGGATTCTATCAATTTCTCTGCGTGAATACGCCATATCGTGACTTCCTTAAGGAACAAACCAAAGAAGTGTTAGAAATGTTTGAAACGGACGGCATTTTCTTTGATATTGTGAAGCCGGTGGAATGCGTGTGTAAATCCTGTCGCAAGGATATGCTTGAGCAAGGGCTAGACCCTACCCAGCAAGCGGACCGCCAGCTCTTTGCCCA
>JBEQAI010000069.1:0-11934 GCA_041640415.1 Ammoniphilus sp.
CCTAACTCTTTCATAATCGGAGTAAGCGCACCAGAAATACGGAGTTGCTTTCCTTTTAGCTCACCCAAGCTGGAGACGGGATCTTTCGTTTGGATAAAGGCAGCTTCAGTAGCAAAGGACGTAATGATCTTAAAGTCTTTAAAGGCTTCGGGGGGATATTGGTTAATCAACTCATGCGTAACTAAGCTGGCTACTTTGGAACTAGGGTACCCGGAAGGCATATCGGAGAGTCCCAAGAGCGGAAAGCGTCCTGGTTCATAGGTGGTAGAAGACAATCCGATATCTGCCACTTTGTTGGCTACCCCATCATACATATTGTCCGCTTTGAGCAGCGTACCTCCTGGGAATAAGTTCACTTTCACTTGACCATTCGTACGCTTTTCTAGTTCTTCCTTCCATTTCTCCATTTGAACCGCAGGAAAGGTATTGGCCGGGGCAAAAAAAGCATAGGATAATTCGATCGGCTTGTCCGCCGTTGCTTGCTTTTGTTCGGAAGATGGAACTCCTGTTTGCTGGGTGGATTGATTCCCCCCTCCACATGCGGCCAACACGGCCACCAACGATGCAGCTACTAAACCAGACCAAAATCTTTTCATGAAATTTTTGCCCCCTTTTATTTTAAAAATCAAAACTTACTGGCAATATACCATTTAGGGATAGTGCCAGCAATCCCATAAATTATGATTCTAGCAGAAAGAATGGACGGCCTAAGATAGCTTCTAAACGGAAATATTTATCCAGGCCGTTGGCACGGAAGGAGTGGGTCATATTCGTCACGGTTTGCAAGTCAGGTACATCGTACAACAAACAGGCGTGCCACCCTTCACTTCCTGCATGGCCGGCAGTCAAAATATCCCGATCAATCGTCCCGATTAATTCAGAACCGTTATTTTTCCAGCTTGCGATCACATCATTTAATTTAGGAAGAACTACTTCTGACTTTTCTTCAGCTGTCGTATTGAACCAGCCCGTCGATTCAAATTTAATCATGACCCTTAGTTTCGATGGGATTTGCGGTGCTCCGTGTTCCATTGCCATTCCCTTCACTCCTTACTCGAAATTTGATTTATCGCATTAATCTTCCGCCATTAATGTCGAAGGTTGCTCCTGTAACAAAGCCCCCATTATCAGATACCAGATAGGATACTAGATCTGCGACTTCCTCTGCTTCTCCCACTCTTCCGAGTGGGATGGTTTGCACCATCTTCTCCAATTTATCTGGCGGCACATTATCCATCTCCGGGGTGCGTACGGCAGCAGGTGACACCGCATTAACCGTAATTCCATAAGAAGCTAGGGATCTTGCGAATACTTTGGTCAAGGCCAACTGTCCGGCTTTGGATGCACAATAGGCTGCACTGGAGGTTAGTGGGCCATCTTGCCCGCCAATGGAAGACATATTGATGATTCGTCCCCACTTTTGCTCTTTCATGGCGTGCATGACGGCTTGCGAGACAAAGAAGGTGCTCGCTAGATTCGTGGACATAATTTGATCCCATTCCTCTAGCGTCATATCTTCTATTGCCGTTTGAGTCCGAATTCCGGCATTATTTACGAGAATATCAATCCGGCCCCATTTGCTTAATAGGTTATGAATCACTCTCTTCATGGCTTGATGGTCCGAAACATCTACCGCCATAAAAACAGCTTCATCCCGACTCACTAGATCCAGATGGTTTTCTTTTAACTCATCCAGCTTCTGTTGGCTGCGGCTGATGAAGGCAACCTTTTTGCCTTCGCTCAGCAGCTTTTCCGCTATAGCTTTTCCCAGTCCCTGGGAGGCACCGGTCACCACCGCTACCCGTTGAACGTTGTTTCCCAATGTACGTCCTCCTTCTCTGTTAAATATAGCCAGGCATTGGCGGTACGCCTAGCAGTACCGATCCAGCTCCGTCGTAGATGCCTTCGCCGAGGAACGCATGCTGGGTCACGACCATTGAATCGCGCAGGTTACGCTGTAGCGGGTGCCCATCATAGATCGCTGCGGTGCCAGCAAGCAAGTAAGCGGACTGCACAGCGCTCGCGCCTGCGCGGGTTGCCTGTACGGCCGCCAAACGCAGCATGCTCGTTTGATCATTAGAGACACTGTCGCCTCTTAGGATCGACTCCCAAGCGGAATCCGTGGCCTCGTAGAAGAAGGCGCGTGCCGATCTTAAAGAGGCTTCTGCCTTTGCCACGGCGATTCGCAGGTAAGCGCGATCAGCCATCTTGGGTGCGCCCGTGATGCCAAAACGACCACCCGCCATCTGAGAAACTTCATCCAGCGCGGCGCGAGCGATACCCAGGTTGACTACCGCTAATACCTGTGCAGCATAAGCAATCGATGGATACTGGTAGAGCGGCTCATCAATGGTAGGCACACCACCACGGACAAAGGTCCAATCGTCCGAGACGAAGGCGTCTTTCACCCGTAGGTCATGGCTGCCCGTTCCGCGTAGCCCGAGTACTTCCCAGTTCTCAACGATTTCCGCATCCTCAGGCATTAGTACAGCCATTCGCGGCTTGCCGCCGTCTCCCGCGCCAATACCGACGCCGAAAACGTCAGCACCCATGCACCCGCTCACAAACTTCCAGAGACCGTTCACACGCCAGCCGCCCTGCACTTTCTCTGCGGGCTGGATCGGAAACAGGCCGCCCGCGAAGGCCACATCCGGCCCATTGGCGTAGAGGAGGGCCAGCGTGTCACGCGGTAGGGCTGCCAGGTAGACCGCAGCAGAGCCAAAGCTCGCCACCCATCCAGCAGATCCGTCGGCCTCGGAGATCGATTCGATCAACCTGAGAAACTCCGCGGGCGAGCGGGCATCACCGCCAAAGCAACGCGGCGTGGCAGCTCGATAGACGCCCAATTGCTTGAGTTGCGCTACCATGTCCCGAGGCACGTGCCGCTTCGCGTCAAATTCGTCCCGCCGGGCGCGGATTTCGGTCAGCACGCGGTCGAGCAGGTCCTGACTTTGCACTTTAACATTCATGATTCCTTCCTCCTCCACTCGTCTTGCTTATTTAACCCAAATTTTACTTAGGGCACTCATGACATTGCCCCCGGTGACCTTCGCGATGTCCGTATCCGAATAGCCGCGCCATACCAGCCATTTGACGATATTAGGCATAGCTTCCACCGGATCTTCCAATCCTCTTACATACGTGCTTTCCGCATACTCTTCGCCGCTATGCGATTGACCTATGGATAATTGGGCGTCCACCGCATGTTGTAAAGCGACGTGATCGCCAAAGAACGTATCCGGCCCAAAGCCCACATGATCAATGCCTACCAGATCGACCATGTATTCAAAGTGCTCCATCACAGATTCAATCGAATGGTCGGGTCGATTCTTGGTCAGTGTCGTATTCGGTGCAGCCAGGATGCCAATCACTCCCCCCTTCTCGGCACAAGCTTGAAGGATTTCGTCCGGTTTCATCCGCGGGGTATTCCATAGCTTCCTGGCCCCCGCATGGGTAATGAGTACTGGCTTTTCACTGGCTTCAATCGTATCGAGACTTGTTAGATCCCCACAGTGGGATATATCTATGACCATCCCGAGTTGATTCATTCGTTTGACCACACGGCGGCCGAAGTTCGTTAATCCGCCGTCTCTCGGCTCCGATAAGCCGGAGCCAAGCGTATTCGCTTCATTGTAGGTAATCCCCATACAGCGAATGCCTAAGCCGTATAAGATATCGACTCGATCCAATTCGTTTTCTAGGGCGGTTGCTGCTTCCAGTGAAGGAATGATGGCAATTCGGCCTGTATCCTTCGCCCGGTAAAGATCAAAGATATTAGATGCAATCATGACCATGTCCTGATGGGTAATATCGCAGTAGCGCATCCCGAGGTTCCAGATCACATCATCCCACTTCAGCCCCATCCGGGAACTGATATTCATAATCCCATCCATGAAATTCTCGAACATGACATCTAAGCCGGAGTGCGACAAGCCTTCGTAAGCGAATGCGGTGAAGCCATGCTTGCAATATTCCAACGTGTGCTCGGGGTGGAGGGGCATCACGAATCCGTGATCCCGCAAGGAAATCATCATATTCTCATCAAATATCCGCTGCACCCGCTCCAACTGCTGGGGATCTAATCGGATCGCATAGTTTCCTAAGCGTTCGGTCTCGCTCGCCAATGGAAAGGCTTTATAATCTAACCCAGCAGCCAGATACTGAAAGGAACGGTGCCCATCATAGATCTTCTTTTTCAACGTTTTGTCCTCCCTCGCACCCTATCTCTTGACGAGTGGAGCGAATTCGTTAGCCAGCGGAATCACTTCCCGCAAGGTCTTTCCCTTCGGTGCACTCTTCCCACAGCTGTATAACTTCTCCAGAGGAATCTCGTGCGGCTTGGGTATTTCCTTACCGTTCATGAAATCCTTTACCGTACTCAACAACATGCGTCTCATCTGGATGATCGGCATATCGCTCGTTCCAAGATGTTCGATGCTCCGGTCCACGATGGGTCCCATCATTTCCGTCACGGCATGATCCTGATTGGCGATCCCACGGATCCCGGAGAAATTGCCCTCCTTCATCAGTCCGCGATCCTGTTCATAGAAATTCTCTTTATTCCGCATCTTGCGGAAGTTCTCATCGAGGACTAAGCCGCGGCGGTCATGCTGCGCTTGCACATCAATGGGATTCTGATGGGAGAATTGAACATCCCAGCTCCAGGTGCTATGATCATCCCTCGGGACAAAGATATGAAACATTCCGTCCTCTCCCTCCATACGGGGCGGGTACGTATAGAAAGGAAAAATATAGTGAATCTCCAGGAAAACGTTGTTTCCCCCTTCTCCTTCACCTTCCGCTAAACAACGCTTGCCATAAATCGTACTCTCCACTTCCTGGCGCACCGGCGGGTTCTTGCAGAGCGGGTGGTCGGGATCAATTCCCAGGTCGCTGCTCAATATTCCTTGCTTCAGTGCCTGCTTCGAAAGCGCCTTGTGAAGGAATGCAGCATGAACATAGTCGAGGTCGTTCTCCATGACCTGCAGGTAATTGCATTCCTGCCAAACCCTTTCAGACAGGAGCTGATCATCCGGCAAACTCATCCAGTAGAAATTCGGGATGGGCGGCATCGTTTCTTTCGGCCCCATGTAGGTCCAGACGATACCGTTTCTTTCGACTACAGGATACGACTTGATGGAAATGCTGTTCTTAAAGTTGCTTTCTGCGGGTTCAGATGGTAAATCCGTACACGTGCCATTCACATCAAATTTCCAGCCATGATAGATACAAGTCAAACCACACCCATCATTGATCCCTAAGGCCATAGACGTTCCGCGGTGTGGACATCTCTCATCCAGAAGTCCGACCTTGCCCTCGCTGTCCCGAAAAGCAACGAGATCTTCCCCCAACAAGCGGATTCGTACCGTGTTGCCATCTGCAACAAGCTCATCAGATTTTAACGCTGGAATCCAATATCTGCGGAATAAGTCACCCATGGGTGTTCCCGGTCCCGTTGCTGTCAAAAGATGATTGTCTTCGGCTTTAAGCATTTTAATGCCTCCCTCTTTATCTATTACTCGATTAGACTTAGTGCAGCCAAACAGCACGCGATGTCTTCTTCGGTTGAACCACCGCTTACACCGATCCCGCCAATCACATCTCCCTCAATCTTGATGGGGAATCCTCCCCCAAAGATGACCAGCCGGGGCGTATGGACAATTCCTTCTCGCAGAGGCGGCTCCTTTTGGATGAGTGGATACCATTCATGTGTCGGCAGTCCAAATGCGACGGCCGTATAGGCCTTGTTCTGCGCGATCTCAATGCTTAGAATCGGCGCTTGATCCATTCGGTGAAAATGGACCAACTGTCCTCCATCGTCCAAAATCGCGACATTAATCTTTATCCCTAACTGAGAGGCTCTCTTCACGGCAGCCTCGGCCATTTTACTACTTAATTCCGAGGTGATGGTTTTCTTTTGTATGTAGGCTTCCAGTTCATTCCTCTCCCTTCTCTTATCTTTTATAATTTTTTAAAAGTTATTTATATTTGCTACTGTCTTTATATTAGCAATCTATTACCTGTTTAAAAATATACGTTTCGTATGGTCTTTTGATTTAATACTGTACGAATCATACTGTACCAGTGAAAGAAAAAAGGAAAAGGCTGTACCCTCTTCTGGTCATGATCCGACCTAGGGTACAGCCTTATTCGCTTCTATATTTTGATCGTTAAGTCTCCTAAAGGGTATGTCTTACAAGCCAAAGAGTAATTCTTCTCTCGTTCTCCCTCAGGCAAAACCTCCATCGAGCTCTTTCCTCTATCAAACCTTCCCTTTGTCACTTGGATTTTGCACATGCCGCAGCCTCCGCCCCGACAGCCAAGAGGGATCGCCACCCCTTGACGGCGAGCTGCTGTCAAGACATCTTCCTTCTCTGCACAGCGGAAGACTTTCCCTTCACGATGCTCTACCTGTATGTTATACATCCCTGCACACCCTTACGTCAGCGCTTTCATAAAAGACTCAATGAGTTCCCTCCGGTGATAGAAGATCCCTTGACCGATCCGATCTTCGGTCCAGGTGATGGTTGGAAAGTCCGCATACGTCATGTAGCCTCCGCAGAAGGCCTCATTACGGTTGCCTGAAGGATCAAAGAAATAAATCGTCTGGCCTCTCGTAATTCCATGTCTTGTGGGTGTAACCTCGATCTGAACTTCGTTTCGCGACAAAATATCGGCAGCCTTCAATACCTCATAGAAATTATCCACGTGAAACGCGGCATGATGAAGTTTTTTATCTGGTCCTTTAACAAAAGCAATATCATGGGCTTTATTCCCTGTAAACAAGAAGCTGCCTAGCATCACTTCCCCATCTACAGTCATGATTTTCTCGCTTTGCTTAAAACCCAGAGCTTCCATAAAGAATCGGGTAGCCGTTTCCACATCCTCTCCCGTCAGGAGGCAATGGTCTAGTGCATGAGGGGCAATCCCGCGTGTTTCTAATGGCCAAGGATGCGGGTTCACAGATCCGACTTTCTTCCCTAACCTTTCAATATCATGATACAGTTCCACCTGATGTCCCGTCGGTGTCTCAATCCGGATCGCTTGCCCTTCAGCTAGGCGAGTTCCGCTCGAAACCCGGCGGACCGTACAACCGAACAACTCTACTTTTTTCTCGAATTGAGCTAAATCTTCTAGCTTCTCCACCTTAAAAGCCAAATGATCCAGCCCCGGCGAATCCGCTTCCTGTAAGACAATACTATGATGATCGTATTCGTCCCAAGCCTTCATATAAACTCTACCTTCTGATCGGCCTGTTTCTTCTAAACCAATCACATTGGTATAATAGTCAACTGATTTTTCAAGATCCATTACCTTTAGTTCCGCACGCCCCAAACGCATGATAGCCATTGGAATCCCCCTTGATATTTAAATTTTCAAACTCTTCACACCTTATATTATAGTTGGAATCCTATCAGGAACATATGGCAGAATCAGTTTGAATGAGGGGACGGATCTATACGATTCGGCTAGTTAATAAATGAATAAAAGCAACCCCAAAATTAAACTGAGGTTGCTTGGTTATTACGGCAGTATATTCCCTGCGGCACGATAAATTTCATACCATTCTTGGCGCGACAAATAAATATCGGTCGCTTTACAGCAATCCTTTAACCGGTCTATATTCATCGTTCCAATGACCGGCTGCATCTTGGCAGGATGGCGCAAAAGCCATGCGATGGCAATGGTGGTGTTGCTTACTCCATATTTTGCCGCGATTTCACCGATCTTCTGATTTAGCTCCGGGAATCTTTCATTTCCTAGGAATACGCCTTCGAAAAATCCATATTGAAACGGCGACCAAGGTTGGATGGTGATATCATTGAGTCTGCAGAAGTCAAGCACGCTACCGTCTCGATTGACAGCCGATTCATTTTCCATATTGACATTGATTCCATTGGAGATCATGTTTGCGTTAGTTATACTTAATTGCAATTGATTAGCAACAATTGGCTGATTGACCGACTTCTGTAGCAACTGGATCTGCATGGGATTGTGATTACAAACGCCAAAATGTCGCACTTTTCCCGAGCTTTCCAGCATATCGAAAGCCTCCGCCACCTCTTCCGGCTCTACTAAAGCATCCGGACGGTGCAATAGCAAAATATCCAAATAATCCGTTTTCAGCCTCCTTAGGATGCCGTCCACTGATTCCAGGATATACTCTTTTGAGAAGTCAAACATGCCTAACTCTTTCCGAATGCCGCATTTGGATTGCAGGATGATCTTCTCCCGAAAATCATCGTTCATCTTTACAGCATCCGCGAAAATTTCTTCACAAGTGCCATCGCCGTAAATATCCGCATGATCGAAGAAAGACGCCCCTTCTTCCAACGCTGTCTGAACAAAATACTCAGCCTCGTTCTTGTTCAACGTTTTCATTCGCATGCAGCCAACCGCAATAACCGGGACTTCCAATGTGCTGGTTCCAAGTCTAATCGTTCTCATACTTGTTTCCATCCTCCTTACTTCTTCTACCCTGATTCGTTCAGAACTGTTACCGTTATCATTCTCTCATATTATAACAGAATTTTACAATAGTTTGAGAATATAACCATTATAGTAAAAGATGGTTTGGGTGAAGTACGAGGAGGAGGGATTCCAATTTGTGAACTACTCGCCATTGAAATGGCAGAGCTTCTCGGTTCAACGAGTCAACCCACGTTGCGCTCTCCCCGAAGGCTCGTTCCGAACCTATGAAGGTTGAAATGGCGTCCATTCGCTACACAGGAATCATTTTTCGATCAGACTATTTTCCACTGTCACTAGCCTCATTCTGACAGCACAAGGCAAAAATGGCTCAAGTCTGTCAGAATACTTGCCTATTCTTACTCCTGAGGTTCTCTACGCTTCTATATAGAAAATGTGAGAACCACCATTTGTTGGGTCGGCTAGAAGTCCAGAACATGATGAAAGTCCCTGCCTCTAATGGTCAGGGACTTTTCATGTCTTACACCGGAACCGACTGTGCTTCAACTATAGCCCTTTTCTCTACATGGGTTTCAACCAGGTGTCGATCCACAAAAATCTTAATATTACTCAAGCCCGTATAAACTTTATCCCCAACGGATAGATCAAGAGATTTAAACTGCTCTTTAGTCAGCTCAACTTCAAATAGCTCCTCGGTCTCCGCTGCTCGCAGATCCAATCGGACGGTAGGCCCCACCGCATGGATATGGCGGATCAACGCCGGGACCGTGGTCTTTTCTCCATACGTTCGGCTCACTTCGATATCGTGCGGACGAATGTATCCGACCGCTTGCACGTGTTCTTTTGGCAGACTTGCAGGAAGATCGACTTTGGTAGCCGCCACTTTCCACTCCCCTTGCTCCTGTCTCCCCTGAAATAAATTGACGCGGCCCAAGAAGCTGTACACAAAGGGATTCGCGGGAGCATGATAAACCTCTTCCGGCGTCCCGATCTGCTCGATTTGCCCTTGGCTCATCACGACAACTCGGTCGGCCATTTCCAGCGCTTCTTCCTGGTCATGCGTAACGAACACGGTGGTAATGTTAAGCTTTTCGTGAAGCTCTCGCAACCAGCGCCGCAGCTCTTGGCGAACCTTCGCATCGAGCGCACCAAACGGTTCATCCAGTAATAAGAATTCCGGCTCTACCGCGAGCGCCCGAGCTAGCGCCACGCGTTGCCGTTGTCCCCCGGACAGCTGCGAAGGAAAGCGACCCGCATATCCTTCGAGCTGAACGAGCCCCAGCAAATCATGGACACGCTCCTGAATTTCTTTTTTCGACGGCCTTTCTTTTCGAGGGCGAACCTGAAGTCCAAAGGCAATATTATCGAAGATGTTCATATGACGGAATAAGGCGTAATGCTGGAATACGAATCCGACCTTCCGTTCTCGTACCGACTTGCTCGTCGTATCGTCACCCTTAAATAAAATCTGCCCCTGATCGGTTCCTTCCAGTCCGGCAATCAGCCGCAGCAAGGTGGTTTTCCCTGATCCGGATGGACCCAATAGGGCCACGAGCTCCCCTGTTGGAATATCCAGACTTACTTCTTTCAAGGCTTGAAAAGAACCGAATTGTTTCGTTACCTGACGTACCTCTATACTCATTCCCTATTCCCCCTGTCATGTTCTGCTCTCCATTCCACGATACTCTTGGCCAATAAGGTCACGATGGCTAAAATGGCTAGTAAAGAGGCAACAGCAAACGCCGCTGCAAACTGGTATTCGTTATACAAGATTTCCACGTGAAGCGGAATCGTGTTGGTCTGGCCACGAATGTGACCGGACACCACGGATACAGCTCCAAATTCCCCCATCGCTCTCGCGTTACATAAAATGACACCGTACAGCAGGCCCCATTTGACGTTAGGAATCGTGATTCGCCAAAAGGTCTGCCAGCCATTCGCTCCAAGCGAAAGGGCAGCTTCTTCTTCCTCGCTTCCTTGCGCTTGCATAATGGGAATCAATTCGCGGGCAATAAAGGGGAACGTGACGAAAAGCGTAGCTAACACGATCCCGGGGACGGCAAAAATGATTTTGATGTCGTGCGCCTGCAGCCAGGGGCCCAGCACCCCCTGCGCACCAAACAAGAGCACAAAGATCAATCCGGAGATGACGGGAGAAACCGCAAAAGGCAAGTCGATCAGCGTAATCAAAAAGTTCTTTCCCTTGAACTCAAATTTCGCAATCGCCCATGCTGCGGCTACGCCAAACACAAGATTGAGCGGGACAACGATGATCGCCGTAAGGAGCGTCAAGCGAATCGCGGAGAGGGCCTCTGGATGCCAGAGGGAGATAAAATACACCTCCACTCCTTTTTTAAAGGCTTCAAAAAACACCGCGATGAGCGGAACAATAAGGAATAACCCGAGAAAAGCTAAGGCGATGCCGATGAGTAACCATCTGACTCCTTTTCCCTCACTCGTCTGAGGATACGGTATTCCCGGTGATTGGACTGCAGCACTTTTAGCCATCTATGGCTTCCCCCTTACCCAACTAGATGTTTCTTACTGCTCTTCCACTGAAGGAAGTTGATGAGCAGCAGTAAAAGAAAGGATGCGACCAGCACGACGGACGCAATGGCCGTCGCTCCCGCGTAATCAAATTGTTCTAACTTCGTGATGATCAGCAAAGGGGTAATCTCCGTTTTCATCGGCATATTGCCGGAAATGAAAACTACGGATCCATACTCCCCCAGGGCCCGGGCGAAGGCCAGTGTAAACCCCGTAAACAGAGCGGGGAGCAACGGCGGGAAGATAACCCGCCTAAAGGTTTGCCATCGTGTAGCTCCCAAGGTGGCAGCCGCTTCTTCATACTGTTTATCCAAGTCCTGAAGAACCGGCTGGACGGTGCGAACGACAAAAGGAAGTCCGATAAAGGTTAAAGCAATCATGATCCCTAGCGGCGTAAACGCCACTTTAATCCCTAAGGGTTCCAAGTATTGACCAATCCATCCATTCGGGGCATAGATCGCGGTCAGGGCAATCCCCGCTACCGCTGTTGGCAACGCAAACGGCAAATCGACGATGCCGTCTACGATCCGCTTCCCGGGAAATTGATATCGGACTAATACCCAAGCAATGATTAAACCAAATACCGCATTCAGGCTAGCCGCGACGAGGGAAGCGGTAAACGTAAGCTTATAGGAAGCGACCACCCGATCCGCGGTCACGGTCTCCCAAAACTGCATCCAGCTTAACGTCGTGGTCTTCATAAACAGAACGGCAAGCGGGATCAGCACAATTAAACTAAGGTAAACCAGGGTATAGCCCATTGAAAGTCCAAATCCAGGCAAGATGCTGTTTTGCTTTAACCTCTTACTCATGTTGACACTCCTTTTTCTGCAGTGGGACTAAGGTTTATAGATCTCGTCAAAAATGCCTTGATCGGCAAAGTGGATCTTTTGGGCGTTTTGCCAGCCGCCGAACACTTGATCAATCGTAAATAGCTCCACTTGCGGATATTTATCG
>JBEQAI010000070.1:0-11669 GCA_041640415.1 Ammoniphilus sp.
TAGAATGTGGTAATCAATGATAAGAAAAGGAAAAGCGATGAAAAATTCAAAAGTAGAGTTAACCATTTTAAGTGGATTCTTAGGAAGCGGAAAGAGTACCTTATTAGCAAGACTGCTAGAAGAGGACCAGGCACTCGGGAAAAAGGTAGGCGTAATCAT
Source organism: Ammoniphilus sp. (assembly GCA_041640415.1). Classification (GTDB taxonomy): domain Bacteria; phylum Bacillota; class Bacilli; order Aneurinibacillales; family RAOX-1; genus YIM-78166. The sequence goes on from JBEQAI010000070.1 coordinate 160, forward strand.
GAATGAATTAGGAGAGGTCAGCATTGACTCCTCCTTTGTTCCATATGGTACTCCGTTAAAAGAGCTGTTAAACGGATGTATTTGCTGCAGCATTCAAGGTGAGCTTTCGCTTCAGCTTGCTCAGATGCTTTCGGAGTATGAACTCGATGTCATTTATATTGAAGCTACTGGAGCAGCGCACCCGATAGAGATCGTAGATGCTTGTACGCATCCTTCGCTAGCCTATCGCACCCATATCCGCGCTGTGGTATCTGTTGTGGATGCCAAGCAATGGGAAGAACGAAATCAATTAAAGTCCAAAGTGAGAAAGCTAATCGAAGAGCAAGTAAAGTTCGCTGATGTGGTCCTGTTCAATAAGATCGATAAAATAGAGCCAGATGGTGTAGAGCCTCTTAAGGCAGAGGTTAGGGAACGGAACCCAAGAGCTCAAATCCTTGATACTTCCTTTTCTCAAATCGATCCTTCGATATTAAGAGGGGTACAACCTTCACTGGAACGCGATCCGCACACTCCAACCCATGCTCATCATCATCTTCACTTGCGAACCTTTTCGCAGAAGCTGGAAGGCCCCCTGGATCGGATGCGCTTTGAGAAGTGGATCAAGAAGCTTCCTGGCCCCATTTATCGAGGGAAAGGATTTGTCCATGTCTCAGACTCGGCGGAATTGTACTTGTTTCAGTTCGCATATGGGGAAATCATGTTGACGCCTCTTCGCCCAGAGAGGCCGATTCAGCCAATGCTCGTTATTATCGGGGAAGAACTGGACCATAAGCAGATGGAAGAAGATTTGAGAGAGCTTCAGTCTTTGTCTTCTGTAGATAAGTATAAATATTAAACCTTAGAGGCCTATCCAAGGTCTCTTTTTTTTCTAACCAGAATAATTCCTATTTCTTAGTCAAGATTCCGGACTTGTCCGCATATAGTGTAGTGTATATGGGATCAAACTGGAGGAAAATAAATGATTGGAACGATTCGCTCTCTATTCGTTGAACTTACTGGCGTCGTACTGCTTGCAGCTGTCATGTTCATGGTATTGTCCGGAGGAAATCTTTTGGGCAACGCTGATGAAAACCACTCGGTGATACCGTCTTCCTTACTCAGCATGAATACCATCTTCTTAAGTATATTAATTGAAGCCATGCCTTTTGTATTAATAGGAGTCCTCATCGCAGGGATGATACAAATCTTTGTAACGGAGGATCATATCCGCCGTTGGATGCCGAAGAATCGGTTTATGGCTGTCTTAATGAGCTGTGTGCTAGGTGGTTTTTTTCCTGCATGTGAGTGCGGAATTGTTCCAATTGTCAGGAGACTGATTGCCAAAGGGGTTCCTGTCTATGCAGGAGTAGGGTTTCTCTTAACCGGCCCAATCATTAATCCGATCGTCATTCTTTCTACTTATATGGCTTTTGGAAATGATGCGAAAATGGCAGGCCTTCGGATGCTTCTAGGGTTTGGCGTAGCCTTCGTGGTAGCTTTGTTCATCAGTTTGATGTTTAGGGGAAATCAATTGAAGAAGTCGATCCAAATGGAGTCCGCTCCATCCAGTGGGGTGAAGCCTCCCTTTTCAAAACGTGTAGAACAGATGCTTCGACATTCCATTGATGAGTTCTTTGACATGAGCAAATATCTCATTCTAGGAGCGTTTTTAGCCGCCTTTGTCCAGACCTATGTTTCCTCGGTTTGGTTGATGAAGCTGGGGGAGGGACTGGTTCTCTCTACACTTATTATGATGGGTCTAGCCTTTTTGCTTTCGTTGTGCTCTGAGGCAGATGCTTTTATTGCAGCATCGTTTCGAAATCTTTTCACACCTTCAGCGCTTCTCGGCTTCTTAGTGTACGGGCCTATGCTGGACTTGAAAAACACCGTCATGATGCTTGCTGTGTTCCGGACAAGATTTGTTTTAGTGTTATGTCTACTCATTACCATGGTGGTGTTTGCAGCCATCATGTTGATTCAACCTGGGATGTAACGAATGAAAGGAGGAAGGCTTGGTATCATGCTTCCATTTTCGCAACAAGTCCTTCGGGCATTTATTTTATTAGGCTTTTCTGGCTTCTTGTTTATGCTGCACCATACAGGGGAAATGGGTAAATATATCAACATGAAGTATGCAGGCTTGAGTAAGATTGCCTCTCTTATTTTCTTACTTTTATTTTTTATCCAGATAAAGAATCTTTGGTTCTCAGAAGGATCTGCACAAGAGCATGAGTGTCATGACGGCTGCGACCATGATCATGGTTTTACCCCGCGGTGGAGTCTGAAGACGACCGTTAGCTACCTAATCATCCTAGTTCCGCTAACGACTGGCTTTTTGCTCCCTGCGAAAACTTTAGATGCAGCTATCGCGCAAAAAAAGGGGGTACTAGTAAGCATTCCGGCTCCACCTGCTACCCCTGCCCCTAAAAACACATCTTCAGAAGGTCACTTTGAACCGTTAAACCTTGAATCTTCAAATACTTCAAATACCTACATCAATGATTTATACGAACAGGCATTAAAAGAGGTATTAACTATGCCTACGATTAAGCTAGAAGGCAAAACGTTTGCCCCTTATGCGGATGCGATTTTTTTACATCCCGAACAATTCATAGGCAAGCCGATTGAAATGACAGGTTTTGTGTACAAAGAAGAACAAATGAAAGAGAATGAGCTTGTGCTGGCCAGGTTCTTAATTACGCATTGTGTAGCGGATGCGAGTGTTATTGGTTTTTTAGCTCAGATGGACGATGCTGCCATTTTGCCTAAAGATGCTTGGATCGAGGTTAAAGGAGTGCTAGATATAGCGACCTATGGTGATTTTGAAATGCCTAGGATTAAAGTAGAGAGCTGGAAAACCGTAGAACGGCCGGAGGATCCCTATGTTTATCCATAAGCATCTGTGAAGGATGCTTTTTTCCTGTATTGACAGCCTAGTAGAAGCGTTGTACAATACAAATCGTAATCATTACAATATAAGTGTCTGGTAAGAAGAGTGTGATAGGAGATGAAGGCTTAAAGAACAGCCCATAATTTACAATTTCCTACGTTGCTCTTCTTTTCTAAAACAAAGGACTTACTACGATTTACATAATTTTCACTTTATTGAGAGGCGGTTTATAATGAGATCTTTTAAATTTTTTGGTCCCCTTATGCTGAGTGCAGCCCTTCTTTTAACAGGCTGTGGAGCACAAGATCAAGGGGCAGCAGGAAAGAGCGAATCTACTGCAAGTCAAAAGGAAGACGTCAAGAAAGTAACGATGATCTATAACTTCAAGACAGGCAGTATGGATCCGCACAACGGAGCGGTTCCTCTTCGAGCAGGTGTGGTCGAGACCTTGGTCCGCTTGGAAAACCTCGAGCTTAAACCATGGCTGGCCACGAAGTGGGAATCGAAAGATGAGCTCACCTGGGTGTTTACGATTCGTGAAGGAGTCACGTTCCACGATGGGAAAAGCTTAGACGCGGCTGCGGTTAAGGCCTCGTTTGAACGGGCGTTGGCGGTCAATCCTAAGAACGTGGGAGCCTTGAAGATCGCTTCAATGGAAGCGAATGGCCAAGAATTGACCATCGTCACAAGTGAGCCGCATCCGGCTTTGCCTTCTGATTTAGTCAATCCGCAAGCGGCTATTGTCCAGGCCGAGGCTGAAGCCGCGATGGGAAGCGAGAAATTTAACGCTGCACCTGTGGGAACAGGTCCTTTTAAAGTGAAGCAGTTTACTCCTGACATCGAAGTTGTTGTAGAGCGTTACGACGGGTACTGGGACGGTCAACCGAAATTAAATGAGGTCACTTTCAAGTTTAATGAGGATGCGAGTGTTAGAGCACTGGCTCTTCAATCAAGAGAAGCGGATATTGTCTATCAGGTTCCAGCTGAAACCATTGATGTGATCCAAAAGGATAACGAACTACGTGTTGAATCCTTGGCTGGCTTGCGCGTTCATTTTCTGTTATACAATCAACAGAAGCCGTGGATTCAAGATGTAAGGGTGAGAAAGGCGATTGATCTGCTTCTCAACCGAGAAAGTATTGCAAATGATATCATGTTAGGGAACGCAACACCAGCCAATGGTCCGTTTAACTCTGCCCTTCCTTTTGGAAGCAAGGAATCGGTTACTTCCTTAGATATTGAGGGCGCAAAGAAATTGCTGGAAGAAGCCGGATTTGAAGCAGGGGCTGATGGAAAGCTAGGCAAAGATGGGCAGCCATTAAAGCTAGAGTTATTAACCTACCAAGGAAGACCCGAACTTCCTCTAATGGCTCAATTATTGCAATCAGACGCAGCAAAGGTTGGGATCACGATTGACATCAAAACCGTAGAAAACATAGATACGTATTTGCGTGAAAATAAAGATTGGGATATGGCTACGTATAGTGTCCTTAGTGCTCCTCGAGGAGATGGAGGATTTTTCTTGAATTCTGCGTTTCTGCCGGGCGGATCTCTTAATGCTGCTGATGTTAATATTGCAAGTTTAAATTCATTGGTGGAAAAACTTAACGGAACAGTTGAGTTACAAGTGCGATTACAGCTGACGCAAGAGGCTGTGGGGATAATCAAAGAAGAAGTTCCTCATTCCTATGCTGTCTATCCGAACATCATCGTGGGGATAAACGAACGAATCGTCGACTGGTCCCCGGGTGCAGAAGAGTATTATATGGTAACTCATAAAATGGATGTGAAATAATCGTGTTACACTTGATCAAGGCCCGCTTGGTTCAGCTCGTATTCGTTTTGTTTCTGTTATCTATATTAACCTTTACGCTTATGAAGCTTGCTCCGGGCGATCCGGTACTGCTCCTGCTGGGGGCTGATGAGTTGGTTGTAACGCAAGACAATGAAGCTGCGCTCCGCAAGGAGCTCGGCTTCGATTTGCCTATACTCGTGCAATACGGCCAATGGATGCTGAATTTGCTACAGCTGGATCTAGGAACTTCCTATATCAAGGGGAAACCCGTCTTGGATGAACTAATGGCAAGACTCCCAACCACGATGGAGTTAACGGTTGGAGGACTCATCGTCATGATCATGATCTCTTTACCATTGGGTTTTCTGGCCGCAAAGTATCCAGGACGCTGGCCGGACCATGTCAGTCGATTGTTGGCCCTCATCGGCGCGTCCATTCCTAGCTTCTGGATGGGCCTATTGCTTATTTACGCTTTTGCGTTCAAGCTTCAATGGTTGCCTTCGATGGGAAAAGGAAGCTGGAATCATATGGTGTTACCTTCTTTAACTCTTGGCTTGGCCATGGCGGCGGTGTACGCCCGCTTGCTTCGTGCAGGGTTATTGGATAGCTTATCTCAAGAATATATACGGGCAGCAAGAGCAAGAGGAATTGCCGAGTGGCGAGTGATGCTCAAGCACGCGTTTCGCGCTGCGCTGATGCCAGTCGTCAGTGTTTTTGGCATGAGTATTGGAAGTCTGCTCGCGGGTACGGTGGTCGTGGAAACTTTATTTTCCTTACCCGGTCTAGGCAGTATGGGGGTTCAGGCCATTTTTCAGCGGGACTATCCCGTAATTCAAGGCTATGTTCTGTTCACGGGTGTTTGCGTGGTCTTGATCAATTTATTGGTTGATCTAAGCTACGGCTGGCTTGACCCTCGAATCCGTCAAGGGAAGGGGGATGTATCATGAACCTTGAAGCAGCCAATCGTAGTTACTCTGTTCGTGCTCGTCGCAACCATTGGAAAGTCTTGCTTCAATTCCCGACAATGGGAATCGGAATCGCCCTGATGTCCATGATTCTCCTCCTGACATTCATCGGTCCATTGATTGTTCCTAATGATCCCTTAACCGTTGTCATGTCCGAAAGGCTTCAATCACCAAGCTGGCAGTATCCGTTAGGAACCGATCACATGGGAAGATGCATATTTTCCAGGTTGATGGCCGGTGCGCAAATTACTTTAGGGGTCTCCTTTCTAGTTATTCTAACTGTCATCATCATTGGAATTCCTTTGGGATTAGTTTCCGGGTACGTTGGCGGTCGTTTGGATGCCATCCTTATGCGGTTTGTAGATGGTCTGGCTGCCTTGCCGGAGTTTATTTGGGTAATCGCCGTTTCTGGCTTCCTGGGTCCGAGCCTTACAAATATGATCTTCTCTATCGTAATGATAAAATGGATTGGCTATGCACGAATGGTACGAGGCATTGTCTTATCAGAACGGGAAAAAGAGTATGTATTAGCAGCAACAGTGGCTGGTACAGGAACGTGGAAGATTCTCTCCCGACACTTGCTCCCGCAAGTGATTTCACCCGTCGTGATTCTGGCAGCATTAGATATCGGAAAGATTATTCTCATCATTTCTTCTTTATCCTATCTAGGTTTAGGTGCACAGCCTCCGACACCGGAATGGGGAGCCATGTTAAACGATGGGCGTCCTTACTTTCAAACCATACCTGAGCTGATGATTTATCCGGGAGTGGCGATTATGCTTGTCGTCATCTCTTGTAACTTGATTGGCGATGGGTTGCGCGATTATTTGGATGTACGCAGTAGATAAGGTCATATCCATGGGAGGAAAAAGATGACACAAATTCTATCGATCGGAGCCCCGATCCTCGAATTAAAGGATCTAAGTATTTGCCTGCATCACGGCAAGCAGCATCAAATTCTTGTTCATGACCTTAATCTTATGCTTCGACCCGGGGAAACCTTAGCTCTCGTAGGAGAAAGCGGCAGCGGGAAAAGTCTTACGGCCAACGCCGTACTGGGGCTGTTAGGAAACTCTCTTCAGATCAGTGGGGGGCAGATATTGGTATGCGGCGAAGATATTGTCCCCTGGTCGGATAAGGAGAGAAGAAAGCTGAGAGGCACAGGGATAGGTCTCGTATTTCAAGATTATCAAGGGAGCTTTACCCCCTTTATTAAAATAGGCAAGCAGTTTGTAGAGACATTGCGTTCGCATAACAGCCTGTCAGTGCAAGAGGCAAAGTTACAAGCGATGAATTGGCTTGGTAGAGTGGGACTTCCCGCGGAAAGGGTATTTAACAGCTATCCCTTCCAGTTAAGCGGGGGCCAGCGACAAAGAGCGGCGATCGCCGCGGCTCTCATGCTGAAGCCTTCTTTGTTGATTGCAGATGAACCCACAACGGCACTGGATGTATTGACGAGTGAGACCGTGTTAGATCTACTAGATGAACTGCAAAGTCAAACCGGCTGTGCGATCCTTATGATTTCCCATGACTTGCGTCAGGTCTTGAAGAGAGCCGATACGATCGCCGTGATGAAAGAGGGACGGATTGTCGAATCTGGTGCAGCAGAGGTGATCCGAACTCGACCCACTCATGCCTATACGAAAATGCTCTTAAAATCGAGGCCTCTTTTGACAGAGATTCATGCGCAATTGCTAGCAGAGGAGCAAGCCTTAGCTGGAACGGGGGATCGGCTTGCGTGAGACAATTATTAAACGCAGAGAAGCTATGTAAAACTTATCATAGGTCAGGTACAGCAGTGGAGGCACTTCAGGAGGTTTCTCTTCATATCGAAGTAGGGGAATGCCTAGGGGTGGTCGGCGAGAGCGGGAGCGGAAAAAGTACCCTCGGGAGGATTTTGCTCGCTTTAGAAAAGCCGGACCGCGGGGATGTTCGGCTTCAGGACCATTCCATCATCGGTCTAAAAGGCAAAGCGTTGCGCGAGGTACGAAAGCATATTCAAGTCGTATTCCAAGACCCCACTTCCTCGTTAAACCAGCGCCTCCCGATCTGGCGTTCCGTGATCGAGGCGCTAGATAATTTTCCTGAAATTACCCCTCCTTTTTTAGAAGATGTGCGGCATTCCAGAAGAGACACGGCTGCTAAGCTGCTAGAAATGGTCGGTCTCAAGGCTGAGCACCTCGATCGGTATCCCCATGAATTGAGTGGGGGACAGCGCCAGCGCGTAGCGATTGCACGCGGGATCAGTTTAATGCCTAAGCTGTTGATTTGCGACGAACCGACATCAAGCCTAGATGTTACGGTGCAAGCCCAAATTTTACAGTTATTAAAGAGGATGAAGATGGAGCTAGGTATGGCTTGTCTGTTTATTTCTCATGACATCGCGGCGGTAAGGCTCATGAGCGATCGGATCATCGTAATGAAAGAAGGTCGGATTTTGGACCAGTTTGCGAGTCGAGACATCATGAGTGATGAACGGCATGAATATACGCGTAAGCTTGTGGCTGTAGTGAGTTAAAAAAAGGAGTATGTGTTGTCCATAGAATAGACATACTTTCACAAGGGATCGTGACCTTTTGGGTTATGATCCCGTTATTTTATAACAAAACGTAATAACTACGGTTTTTATGATCTGTTTTACTTTACTTTTTGAATAAATGGATATAAAATATGCATTATAAAACATAATGATAACGTTTATCAAGGAGTGAATATAGTGGCTAAAAAATCCAAAGTCGTCAAAGAACAGAAAAGGGAAGCGCTGATTGCTAAGTATGCAGAACGAAGAAGAGAGTTGAAGGCCAAGGGAGATTATGAGGCTCTTCGCAAGCTTCCCCGAGATTCTTCTCCTACTCGGTTAACAAGAAGATGCCAAGTCACCGGTCGACCGAAGGCTGTGCTAAGAAAATTTAAGCTATCCAGGATTGTGTTCCGTGAGCTTGCGTACAAGGGACAAATTCCTGGAGTGAAAAAAGCGAGCTGGTAAAAGGCTCTTATGAAATCTAGAACCCCAGTCATGATTCTAAGTGGGTACACGGGCAGCGGCAAGTCTTCCGTCATTAATCAGATTATTACACGAAAACCTGATACCAACTTTGCTATCATTCTTCATCAACCTGAGTTTCAAACGATAGTTGAAAAAATCGATCAAAAGAGAAAAATGAAAAGACAGCCGATTCATTCTTTTCACGTCACCCACACCCATACCATCGATGAGCTATTGGCTGCGATGGATGCACACAGCAAAGAGGCGGAGTATATTATTCTTGAGTTAAATGGAACCGAAGCCCCCTTTAAGATAGCTGAAAGGCTGAATGAAGACTTTACCGTTGATGCCATCGTCAATGTAGTAGATGCAGAACATTTTTGGTTCGATTTCACCTCTGACAGCCTGTTGGTTCCGCATCATGCTGAGGAGCAGGCGGTGATGGTTACAGATCGCTTAACGGAACAGATCGAATATAGCAATGTGATTTTACTTAATCGTTCAAAAGGGTTAAGTGAGGAAAGAGTGCAGGAGCTCGAATGGTTCCTGGTTAAGCTTCAGCCACATGCAGCAGTGGTAAAGATCTCGTACGGAGAGCTGGACCCTGATAAGCTGCTTTATACAGGTCTTTTTGATGCTAAGGGAATGAGGCCGGGTTGGATGACGGAAAGACTTCAAAAGAGGCGGCCTCTGCAGCTTGTTGGCAAGTATGGAATAGGTTCATTTATCTACGAAAGATCGATGCCATTTGATCCTGATCTTTTCTTCCAATGGCTAGAGGAATTGCCTCAAGAAATCCTGAGAACCAAAGGAGTAGTTTGGCTTGAAGGTGAAGAGGATCCCCTTGTATTAACTCAATCTGGTCCATTCATTGGGATTGATGAAGGGGAAGAAGGGGAGCTGGAATGGTTCTTTAAAGCTGCTGAAAAGGGGCGTTCTACCTCGAGACTGACCCTGAAAAACGAGTTGGTCTTTATTGGGATTGACTTAAATCGAGAAGAAATCGTGCAAGCTCTCGATTCGTGCTTAATACTAGCTGGAGAAAAGTTCGCAGATGCGACTTAGTGGGATGAAGTCGACGGAAGCCACTTCAGTGGAAACTTAGATGGCTGTTTGACTGGAGGTGCAACAATGTATTCTGGGGTAAAGTTTCCCATACATTTTGGAGATATGTGGAGAGAAGGGATGAAAGACCAAGATGGAAAATGGGGCTTGCGTGTTAAGAGTGATCGAGCGGAAGAGATTTTCTGGAAAAAGTACATTGCTAAATTGCCTTCTAACTATAATCCCCAAGACCATGTGCTTCAATTACAGGAAGAGATCCTGTCCATGCTTGAAGAAACCGACCAAATTCTTGAGATTGGCCCTGGTTGGGGCAATTATACCTTCCCTATCGCCAGAAAAGCCAAAAGCGTTAGCTGCGTAGATCTCTCAAGAAGTGTCCTAAAATATGTGGAATCGAAGGCTAGTGAGCAGGGTCTAAGCAATATCAGCATAGTCCATAGCAAATGGGAGAATTACGACAGGGCACAAAAAGTTGATGTACTAATAGGGATCAACTGCTTTTATCGGATACTTAAAATTGAAGAAGCGCTTCTTAAAATGAACAATATGGCATCCAGGCTATGTATTATCGGAGTGATTACAGGACCTGAAAAACCGCATCAGTTAGAATTGGCCCAAAAATTTGGATACAAAGGACAGCTTGTCAGAAAAGACTATATACACCTGATCAATATCCTGTATCAAATGGGGATTGGGGCAAATTGCAAATTACTCGATATTCAAAAAAAATATACTTACGCGAGTGAAGAAGAATTATGGAGAGCGAATGGTCCAAAGGAAAAAGTCAGTCTTGAGGAAAAGAAAATAATTCTTTCCATCATAAAGAAGTATTGTACCCTAGAAAATGAAAAATGGGTATATGTCCATCCTTGTCGAGTCGCTCTCTTGTTCTGGAAGCCAGTTAAGGTTTAAAACTCTAATATGTATAATTCAGAATGATTACGGTATAATAATGAAAAGTAAAAGGATGGTAGCTATGCCATCCTTTTACTTCCAGCCTAAACGGAGTGGATTGTCACAAGTTCAACAGGTCCGTGATCGTCGCAATGATCGCCATGAACGTGGTGTAGACGCCCATTTACCAAATAGTCCATATGATCGCCGTGCGGAACCATCTCGTGTCCGCATTCCTTGTCGTGAGTGCAGCCGCAATTCATGGGTTTACACTCTGCCGGATTCACAGCGGAAACCGGAATTGCGCATTCGTCCCAATGTCCTTCATGCTCGTGGTGCAAGTGTCCGTCGTGAACATAGTCAATGTGGTCATCATGGCGAATCTTCGTATGACCGCAAGCAATGGAATGCTTATGGTCATGTCCCTCATGCGTGTGATGATGCTCCATTTTTTTCACCCCCCATCAAGGATAGTATTTCTGAAGTTTCTATTAAACATACTTGCATGCCACTTGTTTTTTTATTGGTAAAAATAATTAATAATTATTCTGAAAAGCTATCTTATTATTAATTCAATAGTATAATACAAGAGATGTTAGATTCATATTTTCATTGGGATGGAGGAGTATATCATGGCACACTCTGTACACGAAAAGCATGAACACAAGCATAGCATCTCTTGCGGCCACACGAAAATTAAGCATGGTGACCACATTGATTTCTTACATAACGGACATCTACATCGTGAACATGAAGGACACTACGATGAATGTGTGATTGAAGTGAGTGAGCTCAATCCGGTACAATGCAGCCCGCGTCCTTGCGAATGCAACCACTCGGAGGATTGCGGCCACGAGCTCGTTCCTCATGGGGACCATATGGATTATCTAGTGAACGGACGCTTGCACCACGTTCACGACGGTCATTGCGATGATC